>JAAUOZ010000338.1 GCA_012034655.1 Leptolyngbyaceae cyanobacterium CSU_1_3
TCCCAACTTGGGAGAAGGGGTGAGGGGATGAGGGCGAACCCAGGCAATCAAACTCGCAAGTTATTTTAATTCGACGATCCTAAGGGGAGGTTTTAGAGAGCAGGCGCTACCCATTGCTGGCCAGTTCTGCCAATTCCATCCAACGATCGGTGGACGTTTCGATCTGGTGATCTAACTCCGCCAACCGAAGGGATAGCCGCTGCACTTCGCTAAATCCGTCGGGAGGGTTGCCATACAGTACTTTCTCGATCTCGGCTTTCTCCGCCTCCATCTGGGGAATCTGCACTTCTAGCTGCTCATATTCACGCTTCTCTTTGAAAGAAAGCTTGCGCGGCTTGGTGGCAACGGCTGAGGAAGGGGACGGTTCGCCGGATGGCTCTACTTTCTCTGGCTTTTTGTCAGATGTCCCCGATTTCACATCGCTGTCTGCTTTTTTGTAATCTAAATACACCGAGTAGTTGCCGGGATATTGGCGCAAATTGCCGCCGGGTTCTAGGGCAAAAATGGTCTCTACGGTGCGATCGAGAAAATAGCGATCGTGCGACACCACAATTACACAGCCGTTAAATTCTTCTAAATACTCTTCGAGAACGGCTAAGGTTTGCACATCTAAATCATTAGTTGGCTCGTCGAGAATCAGCACGTTGGGCGCACTCAACAACACTTGCAGCAAAAACAATCGTCGCTTTTCGCCCCCAGAAAGTTTGTGAATGGGGGCATATTGCTGACTACCCGGAAACAAGAATCGCTCTAACATTTGCGAAGCGGTGATCAAGCTGCCATCGGCCAGGGTGACGAGTTCAGCGGTTTCTTTGAGGTAGTCAATCACGCGCTGATCGGCATTGATTGTATTGATCAGGTCTTCAGAATGTTGATCAAAATAACCAATGTGAATGGTGCTGCCAATCTCTACTTTGCCTGCATCGGGCTGCACCTGCCCAGTGATGATGTTCATCAATGTAGACTTGCCTGCCCCGTTGCCACCGATGATGCCCACCCGATCGTCAGGGCTAAATTCGTAGGTGAAATCTTTGATCAACGGGCGATCGTCATAGGCTTTAGAAATCTGAGTCAATTCGATCACTTTTTGCCAATGCGTCGCCCGGCGGTTGCCATCTCAACTTTGCCCACTGCCTGCTTAAACTCGCGCTCTTGCATGTCGTGGATGCGATCGATGCGAGCTTTCTGCTTCGTACTTCTGGCTTTGGGGCCGCGTTTTAGCCATTCCAATTCTCGTCTGAGGACACCTTGATGTTTGCGTTGGGTGCTGGCAGACGATTCTTCTGCGAGGGCTTTTTTTTCTAGATAATAAGAATAATTGCCAGCGTAACTGTAGAGATCGCCGCGATCGATTTCTAAGATCCGATTGGTGACGCGATCTAGAAAATAGCGATCGTGGGTAATCAGCAACAACGCGCCCCGATAGCGATTCAAATAACTTTGCAGCCACTCTACAGATAGGGCATCTAGATGGTTGGTTGGTTCATCCATCAGCAGCACATCGGGCTGAGAAAGCAGTGCTGTTGCCAGGGCAACCCGTTTGCGGTAGCCCCCCGACAGATCGCCAATCCGCGCTCCAAAGTCTTCAATTCCCAACTCTGTCAGAACGATTTTGGCGTTGGTTTCTAATTCCCACGCGCCGATGGCTTCCATCTGCTGAGAAACCTGAGAAAGCCTGGCCATCAGTTGATTTGAGTCGCCCTGTTTGTGGGCAAGTTTGTCTGACAAATCTTCGTACTCTCGCACTAGGGCCATCTGTTCGCCGCTGTCTGCAAAGACTTGTTCAAGAATGGTGCGATCGTCGTCAATTTCGGGCTGTTGGGGCAGGTAGACAATACGAGCACTGGGGTTGACCAGGCGTTGCCCACCGTCGATCGGCTCCAACCCAGCGATCATTTTCAGCAGCGTCGATTTGCCAGAACCGTTTGTGCCAATCAGTCCAACCTTGTCGCCTTCCTCAATGCTGAAGTTGGCATCTTTGAGAATTTCTTTGATCCCGAAATCTTTGCTGACCGATCGCAACGTAAACAGACTCATGGGGTTTCCTTGATGATCCAGACCTCTCAATGTGTCACGTTAACATTTCACGATCGCTTCTGGCAGCTTCGCCCACGACCCTACCCTTCAGATTCCCAACTTCTGGGTCAGTGCCGCTAAAACCCTGGCGACTGAACCCAACAGCCGGAGGGTTTCAAAATTCATCACTCAAGCTCATCGCTCACCAGTTAACCACGCAAACTCACCCCTGAAGGAGGAGTTGCCAACATAGAATTTTGCGCCACGATCGCACCGTTCACGATCGTACCTTCGGAGCAAAACATGGCAGCTTCTACTCCTCTTCAAGGCTTAGAATTGATAGACTGTGCACGGGCAAACGCAAAACAGGGGGCCGAGACAGCAGCCACCCTATGCGGCTATGGGGCAGATCTTAACCAGTTTCGCAGAGAGCTAGAAAAGCGTGTCAGCACATGGGCATACAGTTTAGCGAGTTGAGGGATTTGATCAAAGACGAAACCCCATTGATGCAGATGCATGGCGAAATTATTGCGCCCGACAGCCCCTCAGACCTTTAGCCAGACTCACCCAAAATCTACTGACCCGATCGCCACTGCTCAAAATCTTGTCCAAACTGTTCGAGGGTTAGTAAATGGATGCGATCGCTCGCCTGGGCTGACTGACGATCGCGATCGGTGTTGTATCCCCAATCGGCCAAAAAAAGCGTGACAGCTTCTAGCTCAGGATGCTTTTCGACTCCTTCTAGGGTCTTGAGCCGATCTTCTACAAACCAGATCGGCACATCCCCATATTTATCCTTCAGTTCGCCTAAGATCTGAGCCTTCGGGCGCTTTGCCTCTTTGCCATAGACCTGTTGCTCAGAGAGTTGAATGCCTTGCTGTTGCAGCAGTTGCTTGATAAACCGCCCTTCTTTGGTGCTGATAATGTAGCAAGCTGTCTGACTTTTGAGTAACGCTGCCAGCCGCTCTAACACACCGGGATAGAACCGATGCTCTGAGAGCCAACTGTCTACGTCGGAGGCAATCCACCGATCGCGAATGCCATCTACCAGCGTGCTGATCTGCAAAGCATTCAAACCATCCTGAGTGGTGATTTGGGACGCGATCGCACTCCAGTTCTGCAAGATCTCGGTTTCTGCGGTGTTGAGAAGGAGCGATCGCATCAGAACGGGCATCTCCCACCCGGTCTCCACGACAGGACGCAACCGATAGAACTTTGGTGGCAGGTCTTCTGGAAACGTTGGGTCGCTGGGCTGCCAAATTTGACAGTAGGCTTTCCATGCAGTCTGAAAATATTCTCTCAGCCCATCACAGATTACGCCATCAAAGTCTAAAGCGAGAATGGTTGGCTTGGCAGACATAGATTCCTTAGCAAATTTCTGCAACCCCACCCTACCGCGAGTTCTGCCGTTTTGTCTGATTTAGAGAAAGGGCACAGGGCTTTACATGAGGGCAAAAGTTCAGTCGTCGAACTGACGTTTTCTGACTTCCTTTCTCCCACAAGGGGAGAAGGAAGGAAGGGATGAGGGGGCAAGGTTTGGCCAGTCATCCCACTTAGAACTCTTTTAGGCGATCGCCATTCTCGGTTCGCTCATCAGCCTTGGCATAGCATCCGATACGCCCAAACCGTAGACCTCACAGGAATTATTAGGGCTTTCAATCAGCTTCACTTTATAGAGGTGTGCGCCGATCGCCCGGATCGGTTGCTCTAATAGATCGCGAATGTGTACCGCAATATTTTCTGCGGTGGGCACAACGGTCTCAAAATAAGGAATATCTTTGTTGAGAAAGGTGTGGTCGAAGGGTTCCGTCACATAGTCTGCGATCGCTGCTCAAACGCCACCAGGTCAGCCAGCATTCCTGTTTGGGGATCGATCTCACCTTTGATTGTTACTTCTAAGTGGTAGTTGTGACCGTGACCATTCGGACGGGCGCACTTGCCATAAATTTCGCAATTTTTCTCGAAGCTAAGATCGGGGCGAGCCAGTCGGTGAGCGGCGCTGAAATGCGTACTGACAGTGAGAAAAGCTTCCATGTGGTTTCCTTGGTAATCTGCCCAGAGTTCGGGGTGTTCATAGAGACGAATGTTGACGATCGCAGGTGCGACTGCAATTTTTGCCAGATCACTCGCGCCATGTTTTCGGTGGTTGGCAAAGTCTGCTGAAACTCAGACCACGTCTCATTGAGAAACGAAAAATCAAGCTGACTGGTGACTTCTTTTTTGATCACCTGCTTAACATCAGACAGGTTAAGCACCATGCCATACTCATCTAAATCGCCCAGCATCGAGACATACAGCACATAGTTGTGACCATGCCCCATCGGACGGGCACACGCACCGAAGCGATCGAGGTTCTCTGCGTCGCTCAGCCCTGGTAGCCAATATCGATGGCTAGCTGCAAACTGAGCACGACGATCGATGATACATTTCATAAATTGAGGGAAGGAATTGAGAAGAAAAGTGAGAGGAGTTGGGTGGCGCAAACCGACCCGATGAGCGAGCAATCGGCATGTTAAGTTCCGTAAACTCAACTTTCTTCAGGATAGTTCCTATTGAGCCACAAAGGAATTGCAAGTTTCTATGGAAAGCTGTGCAACGATGCCACGTTAGACTCAGGCGATTTCTAAAAAAGAGATGACCTTCTGACCTTTGTCCTTCGGTTTCGCCAGGGCACAAGCTGGCTGAGCGAAGTCGAAGACAGCGGGTCACTGGTTTGCTAGAAACCTCCTTAGGAACGTGGATTCAATCATGCCGTCCACTGCAAAGTGGTCTCGCCCTCACCCCAGCCCTCTCCCAACTTGGGAGAGGGCGCAAGAG
>JAAUOZ010000339.1 GCA_012034655.1 Leptolyngbyaceae cyanobacterium CSU_1_3
GACGTTCTATACCAAGAACATTTTGCTGAATGAGGGCATCCGTGCTTGGATGGCTTCTCAGGATCAGCCTCACGAAAAATTTGTATTCCCCGAAGAGGTTCTGCCTCGCGGTAACGCTCTCTAAGGGTCTCCAAACTAAAATTTGTTTGACATCACTCCTGCCTCACCACATAAGGCAGGAGTTTTTTGTTAGAAAGGTTTTAGGCAGACACCCCTCCCAAAAAAGTCTGTGCTATCTTGGTTGAAGGGTAAAGAGTTACCCAGTCCTCAAGGTTCTAAACCTTACTTCAAGAAACCGTTTAGGCAATAGGAGGTGATGCCCATGCAAGATAGTAGTAAATGCCTGGGTCGTCAGATTGAGAAAGACTGGCTGTGCGCCGGGGCTGTTCTCTAGTTAGCTTTGCCTTTTTGGTAAAGGTGACTTCTCTATAATAATGGCTTGACTAGCTTGGAGTCCTCCCGGCAGTCTAGTTTCAATCTGAAGACCCGCTACACCGCGCTTGTCATTGAGAGTTCTGGTTTTGACCAAGATTCTGTCCGACAAGCGCGGATAGTTTTTTAAACGACAATCTAGCGACAATCTACTGGAAATTCACCAAAGAGGTTGGTGGAGGCTTGAGACAGAGACTTGAGACAGAGACTTGAGACACATGAGGCTTTTCCCAAAATGCATAGCGCTTTCCCTGGGTTTTCCTTAAGGAGTACGTCTTTAGGTAGAGGTTGGCGAAGCCTGCAAAAGGTTTACATTAAGAAGCAATGTAAACCTTTTTGAGAACCTAAGTCGTTCCAGTGCAAACCCTGTCACACGTTAGACAATCTTGGGAAAAGGATCTGCTATGATTTGCAGAAGGTTAGTCAAACTGTGATCTAGCGCACAATGCTCGACTGTTTCAGTTTATAGGCTGGGGGGGGTTTTGTGATTTTGCAACAGCTTGCAGGTTTCGATAGTGGCCTTAGAGGGCTAATACAGTCGTTCTATTCAAGAAAGGTGTGAGGAGAACATAAATGTTGAAAGTTTTACTGAATTCGTTGATTTTAAGTCCGGCGGTTTTAGGGGCAGCGCTGGCTGTTTCTTCTAGTGCGATCGCTGCTCAGACCCAGGCTGAGGTTTCCGCTTCTCCCTTGGCTGCTCTAGAGGCAAGAACCCAGGCGGTTACGTCGCTCACTGCATCTCAGGTGATCCAACCAGAAGCGACACAAATTGCGGCGGCCGCTCCCAATGAGGTCAAGGTAGCTGATGTAGCGCCTGCTGAAATGATTCAGCCGTTGCAATCTTCTGCTGATGTGACAGCTTCGACGGTTGTTAATGCACCCATTAAGGTCGCGCAGGTTCCTGTAGAAGCTCCTGTTGATGCAACCTCGATCGAGCAAATCAACCGCTACAGCCGCGAAGGTCGGACTGGTACAACCGCCTCAGTGGGGCAGGTGACTTCCGTTTCTCAGCTTTCAGATGTTCGCCCCACAGACTGGGCTTTCCAAGCTTTGCAATCTCTTGTTGAGCGTTACGGATGTATTGCGGGCTATCCCGATCGAACCTACCGTGGCAACCGTGCTCTAACTCGCTACGAGTTTGCTGCTGGTTTGAATGCGTGTCTCGATCGCGTTAATGAACTGATTGCAGCAGCAACGGCGGATCTGGTCAAAAAAGAAGACCTCGCAACTCTGCAAAAGCTCCAAGAAGAATTTGCGGCTGAATTGGCTACCCTACGGGGTCGGGTCGATGCCTTAGAAGCTCGAACCACCACACTAGAGAAGCAGCAGTTTTCAACAACAACCAAGCTGGCCGGTGAAGCTATTTTCGCTATTACCGATGAGTTTGGAGTGGATGACACAGGCGGAAACAACACTGTTTTCCAAAACAGAGTACGTCTGGCGCTCAACACCAGCTTTACGGGTAAAGACTTGTTGGTGACTCGTCTTGCTGCTGGTAACGCAGCAACTTTTGCACTTCCTCCGGGAGCAAATGCTGAGGGCATTCAGACCTTTAACTTTGGTAACACGGGCGGCAATTCGGTTTTTGTGGACTGGGCTGCTTACTACTTCAATCTCAATGAGAAGGTAAGATTCTACGTCCCTGCTGTAGGAGGTTTGCACTACGACTACGCGCCTACAGCTAGCCCCGCTCTGGATGCGGCTGATGGTGGCACAGGGCCCCTATCTGTGTTTGCTCAACGTAACCCGATCTACCAAATTGGTGGCGGTGCAGGCGTTGGCGTTAACGTTGAATTGACTCCAGCCTTCACCATCAGCGGTGGCTATCTGGCTGACAACTCTGGTATTGGTGGGGCTGTGGTTGCGAGCGCCAACAACCCGGCTGACAAAAATGGTTTGTTTAATGGTAGTTACTCTGCTTTAGGTCAGATTACGTTTAAGGCAAGTGATGCTCTGACTGTAGCGTTGACTTATGTGAATGCCTATCGTCGATCGGCGATTTTTGATACTGGTAATGGCGGTCTAGGTGCTTCGGGTACGTTGTTGGCTAACGTGGGAACCACGACGGGTGGCATTGCAACTCCCGCTCAGATCAATGCCTATGGCGCATCTGTTTCCTTCAGACTCAGCCCTCAGCTAGTGCTAAACGCCTTTGGTTCCTACATCAATGCTGACTTTGTGAATGATGGGGCAGGTTCACAAGACATCTGGACTTATGGTGCAGGTCTTGCACTGCCTGACTTTGGTAAGAAAGGCAACCTTCTTGGCTTTGTTGCAGGTGTCGAGCCTTACCGGGGTGATGCTGCAACGAATGATTTGCCGCTTCACTTTGAGGGCTTCTACAAGTACCAATTAAACGACAATATCTCTGTCACCCCTGGTGTGATTTGGATTGTGAACCCCGGTCAGAACGATGCTAACGACGACATTGTGATTGGTACGGTGAGAACGACCTTCACGTTCTAATTTTCTAGTTGAAAATGGCGATTTCATATTGAATACTTTGAAGCCTTACTTCGGTGGGGCTTTTTTTGCAGAAGGTTAGGTCAGTGCAGTTGGGCGATCGCTTCCTGCAAAGTCGATCGCCCCAATTTAGTACCCGCTATTCCAGCGCATTGATACAATATGCGTCGTGTCACCGGGAATCGTCTCCTCGTCTATCGCCTTCACAACTCGCCGATAAATATCTTCTGCTTGCTGCGGTGAGTTGCCTATGCTAGTGAGTCCAAGCTTCCCAAACTCTGATAGGCAACCCATCAGGTGAAACACTGTTCCTGTCTCGGTACTGGTGTCGAAGTGAAGTTGGTGGTGGGCGATGATATCCATCAAGTCATTGGGAAGCAGTCCGCGATATTGTTCTTTTTGCAAATTATCGGTCGCCATGTAATATTTGGCACGTCCCTGTTGGCTGTAGAATAAGCCGCTTGAGAGGTCGTAACGACCGTTGGTGAGAAATTTGAGTGTCATGAACGGATGGGTTGTGCCGCCTTTGCGAAGGTTGATCTCGATCGCTTGAAAGTCCCATCTCTTTGTGTCGGAGTGGTAAACTGTGACAAAATCCACACCAAACCGTTCTATCACTCCTTTTTCTGCCAAACTTTTGCCGACACGCAAGCCTAAGTCTTGCAGTCGAATTCGATAGGACTCATTCGCCGGAAAGCGACAGCCCAGGTAGATCTGCCCACTTGCCCCCCCTAAAATCTGATCATGGGTTGAGAGAATTTCCACCTCTCCGAGGGGTGTGATGCGACCTTGAACGCTGGGCGATCGCTTCTCTCCCTCAATGAAGGCTTCTGCGATCGCTCCCAATTCTGGAATACGACTGCTGTAGTTCTCCCAATTTTCAGATTTTGCCTCAAAGCGTAGCTCGTGGAAGCGGTCGAGCAAGCTTGCCACCCGTTCTTGATGGGTGGCTGATCCAGGGGAAATATTTTCTAGAGGTCGCAAATCTAGCAGAGCATTGCCTTCTCCAGAAAACCCTTCGTTCAGTTTGATGACGATGCGTTTTAGAGTGGGCTGTCGTTCCCAGAGTTCGGCTGTCGCGACAGCAAGATCTTTGGCATCCCACACCAAAAGACTGCCATCTGGAAATGGAACTCCACTTTCGGCAAAAATTTGGCGGCTCCCGCTTTTGGTTCCCCAAATCAGCAGGCGTGGATCGAGTGCAAAGAGCGGAACGCCAAGCTGGACAGCCAAATCTCGCTCTAGGGAAGTCGAGTTGTAGCAAATCATGTAGGCTCGATCGGGGTTGACCGCCTGACGAATACGCTCTAATAATCTGGGACGATCGAGAATCTTCTGGCTCAACGGACGAATCGAAGAGTCATAGGTAGAAAGCAAAAGGAGACGATCGCGGGCGTGAGAGAATGGAATTCCGGGTAACAGTTGCAAATAGTAGTCAATGACGCTGGGATGCAAGGGCTGTGAAGTGATGTAGACCAACCGAGTCCGAGGATTTCGTAGTCGAATTAGTGAGAATAATAATCGTTCTTCATAATGATGGAATCCTTCGATCTTCAACAGTTCGCGCTGGTCAACACTGATCGAGGGAATCACGATGATATCGGCTTCGCTAGTGTCGAAATGTTCGACCGTGCGCCAACGATCGCGCAGTTCATTCTGAAGTTTCTGAAACGGCTCGACTGAATCTACTGCAAGGTTAAGCAATTCCATAGTTGCCTGTCCCTTTGGGTGGTGGGATATCCGCGATCATACAGACTTGTTTGCCGGTAGCAATACGTGCTGAAGGAGGAGACGAAATTGACGCTCTCCCTCTAACCCTAACGGGTATAGACGGAGATTCTTAAGAGATTTTCACCCTTACTGGCTGCGCCAAGCAGCCTCTAAACTCTCCGATTAAATCATTGAGCTTACTTGTATGTTTTC
>JAAUOZ010000340.1 GCA_012034655.1 Leptolyngbyaceae cyanobacterium CSU_1_3
CATAAATTAAAGATTTTGGACGGGGTGCAGGGGTGGAACCCCTGGCTGGGGGCGCAGCCCCCACACCCTTCTAAACCAAAATCTATAGGCTGACGCAGTATATCTGAAAAATTGAGTGCTGAATTAATTTCTGATACAACCGAGATAGACAAAAACAGTGTGGTGAGTTTTCGATGAAATTCCTGACGAAATCGTTGGGGAGTGAGATCCTGCATTTGTCATTAGTATTCGCCGTCACAGGAGGTTTCACCGCTCGCACTCAACCTGGGGTGACGCAAGAGGCGACTTCTACGATCGTCAATTCTGCGTCTGGTGGTTTTAGAGCCACAGACAATCCGAATACGCCTGTGCAGGGTGTGACTTCCAATCAAACTTCTCTAACGGCAATCGTGCCGGGTCGATCGGGCTTAGAGCTTGTTAAAACAGGCGATCGAGCCGCCGCAGAACCGGGTGATACGGTTATCTATCGGCTTGTGCTTCGCAACACGGGCACGTTTCCTGCTAGTAATCTGACGGTGCGCGATACATTGCCGTTGGGGTTGCAGTATGTGACCAATTCTCAACGGGCATCGGTGACAGCCGGGGGTGTGACGACGGCCGTTTCTTTGCCTGCGCCGACGGTCAACGGTTCGACGATCGCCTTTAGCTTTCCGGGGGTGCTGGCTCCGAGCCAAACGCTGACCCTGGTCTATGGGGCACTGCTGTCACCGGATGCCATCCGAGGCACGGGTAGAAATTTGGCGATCGCACAGGCTACCACTCCTAGTGGAACGATTTCTAGCAATGCATCGAGTCACTTACTGAGAATTCGCAGTGGCATTCTTTCAGACTGTGGCACGATCGTCGGTCGGGTGTTTGTGGATAAAAATTTTGACGGAGAGCAACAGCCCGGAGAATCGGGCATTCCCAATGCTGTGATCTTTATGGATGACGGCAACCGAATCACAACGGACGCAAACGGTCTGTTTTCTTTGCAGTATGTGATCGCAGGCTACCGGACTGGCACATTAGATCTGACCAGTTTGCCAGGGTATACGTTAGCCCCAAACCGCTATCGCATTGAAAACAACAGCCAATCGCGATTGGTGAAACTGGCTCCGGGTAGCCTGGGGCGCATGAATTTTGCGGTTACACCCGCTGGTGGAGGAGGGCGCTAGGATGCAGTTTTCCTCAATTCAGGGTTTCTCAATTCAGGGTTTCTCAATTCAGGGTTTCTCAGTTCAATGCTTTCCTCGCTGGGGGCTAGTTTTGGGAGCGATCGTGCTCTCTAATTCCAGTTTCTCTAACCCCAGCCAAGCCGCCGAACTGGATGCTTACTTGGCGACCCTAGAGACCGCCGATGCCGAAGATCTGACGGCCCAGCGCCCGCCCATGCAACTGGCTCAAGCTGCTCCTCAAAGCCCGATCGTGCGCCTAGAACTTTTGCCGAGTAGCGAATCGCGCATTCCGGCGGATGGGCGATCGACGGTGACGCTGGCGGGGCAAGTGTTGGATGGCAACAACCAGCCTGTTTTGCAGGAGGTCACGGTGACGCTGACCAGCAGCGCAGGCAAATTTGTCGGGGCTGACCAGGAAAGCGATCGACCTGGCTTTCAGGTGGTGGCGCAGCAGGGCAGATTTTCGGCAGAGTTGCAGTCTACCCTAGAGCCAGGGCGGGTGCGAGTCCGGGCGGCGGTGGACGAGATCAAGCCAACTTTGCCGCCGTCTCCTGCGCCGTTTGCCTATCCGGGAACCTTGCCAGGACACCCTTCTGAAACCTTAGAAGCCTACGCGGACGTTGAATTTATTACCAATTTGCGGCCGTCGCTGGTGTCGGGGTCGATCAATCTGCGAATTGGAGCCGCAGGAACAAACTATTACAAGGGTTTTGCTGATTTTTTGAGTGAGAGTTCCTTTGACAAGGGCACTCAGGTCGGGGTAGATGCCTCCGTGTTTGCGATCGGCAAGGTCGGCAATTGGCTCTTTACCGGCGCGTTCAACAATACTCGCCCGTTAAACCAGACCTGCGACGGCACGACGCGCTTGTTTCGCGATACGCAGTTTTGCGATCAGGTCTACCCAACCTATGGCGACAGTTCGACGGTCGATTATCTCACGCCGTCGATCGACAGTGTGTTTCTCAAGTTTGAGCGCACCTCTCCTGTGCCCAATGCCGGCTCAGACTACGCCCTGTGGGGCGACTATCGCACAGACGAATTCTCGACAGCCTCGCAATATTACACGGCCACCTCGCGCCAACTGCACGGCTTTAAGGGCAACTATAACGTGGGCAATCTGCAAGCCACCTTGATGTATGGCAACAACTTGGAGGGCTTTCAGCGCGATACGATCGTGCCCAATGGCACGAGTGGTTACTATTTCCTTTCGCGTCGCCTGGTGATTGGCGGTAGCGAAAGCGTTTTTGTAGAAACTGAGGAAATTAACCGTCCTGGAAGTGTGGTCGATCGTGTTCCGTTGAGTCGCATTAAAGATTACGAAATTGATTACGATCGCGGCAGCATTATCTTTCGCAAACCCATTCAGACGACTGAGTTTGATCTGTTCGGGCGGACGTTGGTGCGGCGAGTCGTCGTCACCTACCAATACGAAGGCGTGGGCACGGGTGGAACTAATCTCTACGCTGGGCGGGCACAATACAATTTCTCGCGGGATGTGCAGCGTGGCAGTTGGCTAGGGATCAGCTACCTGAGAGAAGATCGGGGCAATCGCGACTTTGAATTGTATGGAGCCGATGCGCTGTTTTCCTTTGGCAAAGATGGGCAAATTGTGGCAGAGCTAGCCCAATCTGAAAATGCCGACCCTTTTCGCGGCGACGTGCAGGGATCGGCCTATCGCATTGAGGCGAAAACTTCTCTGCTTGAGGGCGTTTTGGCACGGGGCTATTATCGATCGGTGGATGAGAACTTCTCTAACAATTCCACCCTCAGTTTTGCCCCAGGGCAGACGCGCTATGGGGGAGACATTGCCGCCCGAATCGGAGCCTCAACCCAGTTTCGCGCCCAGGTCGATCGTGAGATCAATTACGGCATTGCCTCGCGCTTTGGCATCGGTTCGCTGGATCTATTCAACCCTAGCGCCAATCTCTTCTGCGACACCCCTGGGCTGGCCCGATGTGGTGAAGAACCCCTGAGAGTTGGGCGAGTAGACAATAGCTTAACAACGATTAGCGCTGGGTTTGAGCAAAAAATCGGCACATCTGCCCTGAGCGTCGATTGGGTCAATCGATCTCGCGCAGACCGCGCCACCAACAACCTCGACCAAGACAGCAACCAACTTGTGTCTCGCTTGTCTGTTCCCCTCAGTCAACGGCTGCTGTTTCGGGCCCAAAACGAACTCAGCTTTGGCGATGAAGATCCGCTCTACCCCAGCCGCACCACCGTGGGACTCGATTGGAAGGTGTCTCCCGGCGTGACAATGCGCCTGGCGCAGCAGTTTCTCTCAGGGGGGCAGTTTGCCAGCAATTCGATCACCAGCTTAGATACGATCGTCGATCGTAAGCTCTCAGAGGATACGTCCCTCACCGGCCGCTACTCAGTTCTCAATGGCATTAACGGCACAACAGGTCAGGGCGCGATCGGCTTAAATCACCGCATCAAACTTGCCCCAGGCTTGAGAATCAATCTGGGATACGAGCGAATTTTTGGTGACATTTTTGCCTACACCGCCGCTGGGCAACAGTTTGCACAGCCCTACGCCGTGGGCCAAAGTTCTGCGTCTCTGGGCGTAACTTCTGGAGACAGCTACAACGTAGGCATTGAGTATACCGCCAACCCAGACTTCAAGGCCAGTGCCCGATTTGAGCGCCGCAATTCTGATCTAGGCGACAATACCCTCTGGTCAGCCGGGGCTGCGGGCAAAATTTCCCCCGCTCTGACGGCTCTGGTGCGGTTTCAGCAAGCGAATGCCTCCAACCAACTACTCACGGGGCTAGGCGATACCTCCAATCTCAAAGTTGGATTCGCCTACCGTGACCCCCACAACGACAAATTAAACCTGCTGTTTCGCTACGAATATCGCCAAAACCCAGACATCACGCCAACCACGCTGTTGTTTGGTAGTGGCACGGGGTCTAAGGTGCATTTGGGGGCGATCGAAGCCATCTACGCGCCAAACTTTCGCTGGGAGTTTTATGGCAAATATGCAATCCGCAGTACGCAATCCTATTCGGCGCGGGATCTTATTGGCACAAATGCGATTTCTCTGGGACAATTTCGTACCACCTATCGCCTGGGCTACAACTGGGATTTGGGAGGCGAAGTGCGTTGGGTGGGGCAATCGGTGACTGGGTTTAATGAATTTGGTTTCTTGCTCGAAGCGGGATACTATCTCACGCCCAACCTGAGAGCAGCCGTCGGCTACAGCTTTGGCGAGATCAACAACGATCGCGACTTTGATGGCAGTCGATCGAGGGGGGGCTTCTACGTGACGCTCTCGTTCAAACTCAACGAATTATTCAACGGGTTTGGCTTGCAAAGAATCACGCCGCAACAGCAACAGGAATCGATTATTAAACCCGTGGCAACGCAACCAGACATCCCAACCGGATCACTTCTATTACCTCCCGATATCCTATTACCTCCCGATATATTGTCTCCTACGATCGGACAATACACTGCGGACGCTATCGATCGGGCAATTGTCGGAGGCATCGCAGAATGAACACTCAAAAAGGAGTTCTATCGCTTCTGTTGTGGGTTGGCCATAGCTCACTACTCACAAGCTCACTACTCACAAGCTCACTACTCACAAGCTCACTAATTTCAGTGGCAACACCAGGCCCAAACACCAATCCAAACGCCAATCCCAAGCACCAGCCC
>JAAUOZ010000341.1 GCA_012034655.1 Leptolyngbyaceae cyanobacterium CSU_1_3
GGGAGCAAGCAAGAGTACGCTTCCCCTTCTCCCAAGTTGGGAGAAGGGGTTAGGGGATGAGGGCAGAAGAGACTTATAAGTTTTACAGGTTATTTAATCTACGATCCTAAACCACCATGACGCTCAGTATCAGGCGCGAAAAACGCAAAGCCAGACATTACCTTGAGGATTTGGGAAATAACGTTGTCCTGGATATGGTGCTGATCCCAGCAGGCAGCTTTTTGATGGGATCTCCAGAGGATGAGTCAGAACGCTATGACGATGAAAGCCCACAGCATTCTGTTACGGTGTCTTCTTTCTTTATGGGAAAGTATCCGATTACTCAAGCGCAATGGCGAATTGTGGCAGGGTTTGAGCAGGCGAACCGATTGCTTGATCCCGATCCTTCAGGGTTTAAGGGGGACGATCGACCCGTTGAGAACGTTTCTTGGCATGATGCTGTAGAGTTTTGCGAACGGCTCAGCCGCTTCATAGAAGGTCGTTTAGCTCAACAGACAAAACGAAAATATCGCCTCCCCAGCGAATCCGAATGGGAATATGCCTGTCGAGCCGGAACCACCACACCATTCTATTTTGGCAAGACAATTACGCCTGATTTGGCAAATTACGATTGGGACAAATCTTATGGCGAAACTCAGATCACAAAACAGAAAGACTTTAAAGGAACAACTCCGGTAGGGCAATTTAGGCTTGCCAATGGCTTTGGGCTATACGACATGCACGGAAATGTGTGGGAATGGTGTCAGGATCATTGGCATGGCAATTATGAGGGCGCACCGAACACCTCTGGTGGGGCAAAGCCTTGCGATGGCAGTGCCTGGGTCGCTCCTGATGCGGATGAAAACGCGGATCGTGTACTGCGGGGCGGCTCCTGGATCTGCTATCCGTGGCTTTGCCGTTCTGCGACTCGCCTCAATAATGTTGCGGGGCTTCGCGACAACTACATCAGCTTCGGTTTTCGCGTTGTTTGTTCTGCGCCGAGGACTCTTTAGCCCCTTTGCCCTCTTGCCTTTTAGCCCTTTGCCCTTCTTCTCTTTTCTCTTCTTCTCCGCGCAGCGGATCAAATTTTTTTTCGATTTTCAGACATCCACCAAAAATCCAAGTTATTGACTGTTATTGACTCATTGCAAAAATCGATAGCGCCCCCAGTATCCGGGATGATGTTGCACCCCAAACGCGAGCACAATCACTGCAAGCGGCAGATCACAATCCTTGTGCTGCGATGCCATCCGCAATGAATAAAGACCTGCCGGGAGCAACAAAGCACTGGCGCTCATTTTGTACAGTGCATAAGTCCTATTCTAATCAAAACCCTAACAAAATTTAACAATATCAAGGTTTAAAGTCTTACGAAGAAGCGAAGCCTGTAGCTCTTGCCTAGCAAAGCTTTTTCAACTAATTGGCGACAGGCTCCAGCATTTTCCAGCAGATAAAGAGTGATGTATTTGGTGAGATGCAACTTAAATCTCAAAAGCCCTGCCTAGGATGGTTTTGGTTGCACCCAAATTTGAGTTGAGAACAGAGTTTAAGCCTTATGGCTTATTATTTTCTGTTAGCCTAAATATTCAGTTATTTCTCTAACCCTGAAGGTGAATCAGGGTTAGTTTCTAGTGAGCCACTTTTGACCGTTAAGGCGCTGAACTGCGCCAAATACGAGGAGATCTAGGCTAGCTTTGCGCTCGTCAATTAGAAAGGATTCCATCGTGCTGGGTTTGCCAGTACTTTCGGCGCAGGAAAAGCCCTTGAGACCATTGATAGTTTCGTCAAAGAAGTAAATGTTGAATTGGCGAGGCTGCTTAGCGGCTTGCCACTTACCAACAATTTGCCAGCACTGATTTTGGGTATAGCCAGCGATCGCAATGGGTTTCTTCTCAAACACTAGATCAACATCTTGTACGCCCTGACTGGCCAGTCCTTTTTTGAGGGCGGGGAGGTAGTCTTGCTGAATAAAGTCACCAAAAGGCTTATCTTCAATGGCAGGCGGCTTCTCTTTCTTGGCTTTGGCGGCGGGCTTTGCCTCTGCCCCTTCACCAGTTTTGGGCTTGGCAGCGTTGGGGCTGTCTGTAGAACTCACGGCGGCAGGGTCAGGGGCATTTGCAGTCGGGATAGCAGTAGCTTTAGGAGAGTCTGTGCTAGGAGCATTATTTTCTGCAACATCGGGCGCTTGCTTTTCAACAGTGCTAGGCGCTACTTCCCCAGCTTCATTATGATTTGTTGCTTCTGCCATTGCTCAAGTTCTTCCTTCTGAGTTGAGAGGTCGATCGCGGGGAGCGAGGCTGATTTTCAGTCCCCGTGCATTCATAATAAACGATGAATTTGCCGTGTAGGATAGGATTTGAATCGGTAATACATCAAATATTGGCTGGCTACGATCGAGCACAAACCACTGAATTTAAGTAAATGGACTCAATCGTTTAACCATGCCGTCTGAGTTTCGACTTCGCTCAACTCACACTGGGAAGCTAGCTGAGGGTGGAACGAAGTCGAAACCCGCTGTAAGCAATTCTGAACAACTACTTATTCTTTGGGATCGGAAATCGTGAAATTGAGTGTTTCGGTTGAGGGCGATGGGTTTCCAGTTCTTTGCTTACATGGACATCCAGGATCAGGTCGCAGTTTGTCGGTGTTTACAAAACATTTCTCTCAACGATTTCAGACGATCGCACCTGATCTGCGGGGGTATGGCAAGAGCCAAACACAGCAGGACTTTCTGATGGTTGATCATTTAACAGATTTAGAAGAATTGCTAGATCGCCATCATGCCTCGCGATGCTTGATTTTGGGCTGGTCATTGGGAGGAATTTTAGGGATCGAGTTGGCCCTAAAGTTTCCAGAGCGTGTGAGCGGTCTGATCTTAATCGCAACCTCAGCACGTCCGTGGGGAGACCATCCCCCTATTAGCTGGCAAGATAATTTGTACACCGGAATTGCAGCAATTCTAAATCGATTGCAGCCCGGTTGGGAGTGGAACATTGAGACCTTTGGCAAGCGATCGCTCTTTCGCCACCTGGTTCAACAACATACCTCTGCTACCTATGAATACTTGGCCCACGAAGCAATGTACGCCTACCTGCGAACTTCAGGGGCAGCGACACGAGCGCTCAGCACTGCCTTGAAGCAGGGATATAACCGCCTACCAGAACTCGACAACATTCAGTGCCCTTGCCTGGTGATGGCAGGAGAAAAGGATCGACATATCACAGCCTCTTCGAGCTTGGAGATGGTGCGATCGCTTTCCAACTGCGAGTGGCACTGTTACCCCAATGCCGCCCATCTTCTGCCGTGGGAGATGCCCCAGCAAATTCTGGGCGATATCGATCGTTGGCTGGCAACTCACCCTACCGTCACTCAGTCTAAAAGCTGAAGCGAGATTGATGGCGGCTAAAATTGGCTACTCAAAATTCCCGAAACTTGCTTTCTGGTGGTTTGCTCTGCACCCTCCTCGTAGACAGTTAGGTTTTTGGGCTTGCAACGCTTTACGCTCACGTCTATGTTCTGTGCACCTTCCTGTTCTAAGTCCTCAACATAGCCCCCTCGGCTCTCTTTTGCCGCCTTTGCATCAGAAAAAGGGCCAAAGTAGTAAACGCAGCGAGGATTATCGGTCGTAATTTCAACCCACCAAGCCAATCCGAGAGAGCTTAAAAAGCTTGTCAACAACTCATTCATACATTCACCTTCACCTAATCAATGTGATACAGATGTCCTAAAATCTGAAACAGAGTTTCACACTTCTTTATACTGGTTCACGAAATGATTTTCAATCAAATAGACTTCTTCACAAAGTCTAAATGTATGGTATGCGTCCAACGTTGGCGGAAGATTTCGTAAAGTGCCATGCCTGCGGCGACTGAAGCATTCAAACTAGGAGTGCTGCCTTGTAAAGGGATAGATACGAGAAGATCGCAACTTTTTTGAATCGTCAAACTCAGCCCTTCACCTTCTGAGCCAATCACCAAAACCGTAGCTTTGGCAAATTCGACGGTATGAATTGATTGACTTGTTTCAGCGGCTGCGCCATAAATCCAAAAGCCCGCTTCTTTGAGTTCCTCCAAGGCGCGAGTCAGGTTAACCACTCTAGCAACAGGCAGTTTTTCGAGTGCTCCTGCGGCTACCTTCATGACGGTGGAAGTTACTCCTACGGCGCGACGCTGGGGGATCACGACTCCCTGAGCGCCTAGAGCTTCTGCGGTACGAATTATTGCGCCGAGGTTATGGGGATCGGTAATGCTATCGGCGACCACAATCACAGGATGGTCAGTCGTAGATTTTGCTCGATCGATCAGGTCTCCAAGATTGACATACTCGTAGGGTGCTACTTGGGCAGCAACTCCCTGGTGGCTCCCATATTGGGTCAGTTGATTGAGGCGAGAAACCTCCACTTCATCAATGATTGCACCGTTGGCTTTTGCTTGGGTAAGCAGCCCGTGGAAGCGATGATCGTATCTCAGGTGGGGAAGAATCCAAATGCGGTTGAGAGAACGATCGCCTTCTAGAGCGGCCAAAACCGGATGCTTGCCGTAGATCAGATCGCTTTCTTCCTCCGTCCGAGGTATGTCTTGCTCAGAGGACTGGGGATCGATGGAGGCATGGCTCACGGGTTCTAAGATGCGTTTGGCCTTCGAGTCGCGATCGCGGTAGCTTGAGCCATTCTCAGAATCCCGTCTGGGGCAAATTTGTCACGATAGCTGGATGATCTGCCGCCATTTTCAGAATCCCGTCGGGGAGCGGAACGATCGCGGTAGCCTGCTGACCCACCACTTTCAGAATCCCGTCTGGGGGCAAATTTGTCACGA
>JAAUOZ010000342.1 GCA_012034655.1 Leptolyngbyaceae cyanobacterium CSU_1_3
GGGATGAGCGGCGAGGGCGGCTGATCTCTCGGCACGATCGGGTCGGGCGGCGGTCTGCGAATCAGGTCGTCGGGGTTGGGGATGGGCGACCCTGGGGCAGTCTGCTGGGCCCAAACTGTGACGCATCCGCTTAAGAACATCCCAGACGCAAGCAGAATTGGCAAATAAAGTTTCACGGTCTCCCCTCCGATCGCTCGACGGATTGCAAGGTTTCACAGTTGGCGATCGGGGATGCAACCGCAGGGAACGATCTCGCCACCAAACGAATTTTGCCATTGGGAAGTTTGACTGCATTTTGCGCTTCGACGGGCATTTCGACCAGAGGCGCAGAAGTGGCCAGCCTGACCGGAGGAATGATCGCAGACTGATCAGGAATCGTTGCCAAGCGGGTGATAGTTCCATCGAGGCTCAACCCATCGGGGCCGAGCGGCATTCCGCCGCGCCCCGTGGCTACAAATCGGCTGGCGGTCTGGGACTGGTTAGTCGCGCAGGTTTGAGCGATCTGATTCGACGGATCGGTTAGCTCGATCGGCAGCGCAACCAAACCACGACTGGGGTCAACATCTGGCGTGTTGATCGAAACTACCCCCTGAGCACCCGATCGCGAACTGGCCGTAATATCACTTTCATTCGTCAACTCAGGCCGAAACTGAATGCCAAAAATGCTTTGAGCGTTGATTTGCACACTGCCACCACTGCCCGCAAAGGCATTCGCCGTGATATCACTATTTCAGCCGATGCCGCAATCACAAACGGCGTGGTCAAGGTAATGCGCCCGCCATCTCCGCCCGCCTCCGCCGTTCCCGCCGTGGTCGAAATTTGACTGTTGCGACGCAATTGTGTCAGTTCTGCAATCTGTAGCGCAATGTTGCCCCCCTGGCTGTTCGTCGTTTCGGCTGAAATGCGCGATCGATCCAGCCGCAGTTTCCCCGCCTGAATTTCGATATTGCCGCCGATGCCACTACCCTGGCTATCTACGGCAATGCTGGCTCCCGCTTGCACGGTCAGAAGGCGCGGCGATAGAAAAATATTGCCGCCATTGCCCGTAGAATTTGGCTCGGTGCTGGCAAACAGCCCACTGACTGGGCTAGCCGTATCCGTCTGGCCAAATCGTTGCAGGCGATCGCTAAATCCCCCATCTCGACCCGATAAAGTCGCCCTGTCTGTCACCCGAATCTGCAAGTTGCCAGCATCGCCTTCCCCAAAGGTGTTGGTCAAAATCTGACCGCCCTGCAACACTTCTAGGTGATTGGCATCTACGGTGATATTGCCGCCGCTAAACTTGCTCCGCGTCACCGCACTCAGCACGGCCCCATCCGCGATCTGCAAGCTGCCCGTGGTCACGTTGATGTTGCCACTTTGTCCGCTTGCCTCGGCATCGCTGTTGGTCAACATGCCACTCGAAAATCCTTCTAGCCCAGTTCCTGCTAGACGAATCGCTGCTGCATCCACTTGAATGTTCCCCGCTTGCCCTTCACCAAAGGTGGCTGCAAACAGTTGGCTGCCTGCCGTCAAGTCTAAAGTTTGGGTGTTGATCTGAATGTCACCGCCTCGCCCGATCGCTCCCGTTCTCACGCCACTCACCACGCCACTGGTTTCGGTCAAAGCGATCGCGGTCGCCCCAATCGAAATTTTGCCAGAATCCCCTCGCCCAAAGGTGCTGCTGCTAATAAAACTTTGCTTGCTCAGAGCCAGATCCCCGGTTTGAATGGTGATTTTCCCCCCCAGACCCACCGCCGGTTCATCCACCACAGTAAACAGATTGCTGTCACTCATTCTCAAGCTGCGATCGGCCCAGATCTGGATGTTGCCAGCGTTGCCCCGCCCAAAGGTGGAGGCATCCAAATTAGAATCCGTTAAATCGATCGCCTGTGCTCGAATGGTTAGATCGCCACTGTCTCCTTGCCCAGCCGTACTCAGGCTAATCGTGCCATTTTGCAGCGAAAGAGTATTCGTGGAAATCTCTAGATCGCCGCCGCGCCCAATTCCTTGTTGTTCCACGCGACTGACGATCGAACCTCCTCTGAGGTGCACGCCTTCACTCGCCTGAATGGCGATCGTTCCCCGCGTTACCGCGCCCAAAAGTGGTGGCCGTCAGTGCGCCACCGTTGATCAAATGGAGCGATCGCGCCTGAATGCTAATCTTGCCGCCTTGCCCCACCGCTCCAAAAGCGACATTGCTCAACAGCGACGTGTTTGCCCCCGTCAACGTTACCCGATCGCTGACTTGCAGAAAAATATTGCCCGCGTTGCCCCGCCCCTGGGTGACAGCCCCGATCGAGGCCCCTTCCCCCACGGTCAACGATCGCCCCCGCATTGTGATGTCTCCCGACTGCCCCCTTGCGCCAAAGCGCAATCCATTCGCAATCACGCTATCAGTGAGGGTGATGTCTCCCGTTGCATCCAGGGTGATATCTCCTGAGCGTGCATTGACCGATCCAGAAAATTCGCCAATGCCAGCGACCATGCCACTTTTAAAGCCGTTGCCCCCCAAAATATCCAGATTACGAGCCAGAATGGTGATTTCTCCGCCACCCTGAGACGTGACCCCCACGATCGCTCCATTCAACAGCGCCACATCTGCGCGGGCCAGCCCGGCCGGAACCTGCAACCGCAGGCGATTATCCAGTCTAGCAGTGCCCGCCTCGGCTGCGGCTGCCAACTCGACCCGCCCCCCCAACGCCGTGACGATCGCCCCATCTAACTGAATGTCGCCCCCCAACAGCACCAGATTCTGTCCGCGAAACACCTCCAACTGCGGCTCAGAAAGTTTGATTGCGGCAGGCGATCTCAACGCTGCGAAGCTACTGGGATCACCCACCAGCGTCAACAAAGTCGGTGAGCGATCGGGATGGGTCGCACTAAACTGATTACCATTCGCCCAGGTCAGCCCATCCCAGGTCGTGGCAAAAAACGAGCCTCTCGTGGCGCTGCCAATATCCAACTCAGCATTTGCGCCAAAGAGAATACCACTAGGGTTGATTAAGTAAAAATTGACATTGGTACTTTGGGTCGAAATCAGCCCATCAATCATCGCTGGCGATCCGCCTGTGACGCGCGAAAAAATATTCCGAATCCGGCTGTCACTCTGAAACGTCGCCTGTTCGCCTTCGATGAGACTAAATCGCCCAAAGCTATGAAACAAATTACTGCCGACGGTTTGCCCATCGTTCTGGCGAATTGTATATCTCGGCCCAATCAACGTTGCAGCCCGGCCGAGGGTTCCATCTAGGGTAACGTTTTGTGCCCCTCCTGCCTGAGCAGACATCAATAGGGTGATTCCGCTCAGAAGCCACTTAGTCAAGAATGCTTTGCGAAATTGCACGGGTTTCTCCTCCGGCTGATCTCTGGATGATGTAATGCTTAAACTCCCGGTGAACCGCGAAACCCGGACATTTCGATCGTCTCCAGTTTTTTTCATAGTCTGTTCCTTCCCCTCCTTTGGCAACCTGGGCCACCAGGCGAATTTTGCCATTGGGCAACCGCACCGCCTCCTGAGCTTCGATGATGGTGTCTCGCGATCGCCCCACCTTCGGCACTACCTGAGCCGAGGCTGGCATCTGCACCAGACGAGATAGCGTGTCTGGGGAGGTCAGATCATCTGGGCTAGTGGGCAACCCGCCTCGACCCGTGACGGTAAATCGGCTAGAAGTTGCTCCACTGCTAGCGGCACAGCTTTGATCGATTCGATCGGAGGGGTCGGTCGGCGCTGTGGGCAAGGAGGCAAGTCCGCGACTGGGATCGAGATCCAGGGTCTCGATCGTGATTTCTCCATCCAACACTGGGTTGGCCCGCGAAACGGCCGTAATGTCGCTCGTGAGCAAATTCACCGGGTCAAGCTGGCGCGGGTCTTGCGGGTCGAAGCCAAGGGCAGACAATCGCTGCGCCAGTTCTTGCCGACTCAAGGGCGCAATGCCCAAAATTCTTTCTGCCTGAATGGTGACTCTGCCGCCACTGCCTGCAAAGGCATTCGCGTTGATGTCGTTGTTTTCTTGGGGCACAGCCACGAGTAGCCCGCCCGGAATGCGAATGGAGAGGTTGCCCCCGTCACCGCCCCCCGCTGCCAGACGACCCGCCTCAGCGTTGATGCGGCTGGCGCTGCGAAGGGACAACACCTCCGTCAGTGTCAGATCGATGTTGCCCCCGCGCCCAGAGAGCGATCGAGTTTGAATTTGTCCCCCATTCAAGAGGATGCGATCGGCGGCAATAGAGAGATTGCCAGCCTGCCCGATGCCTTCGTTGGCAGCAGAAATTGCCCCTTCCTGCCGCCATTGGGTTTCGATCGGGCTATTCGCGATTTCGATGCGTTCAGCATTCGCCCGACCGTTGTAGCCCCGAATCGTAATATTGCCTGCGTCGCCCTGCCCAAAGCTGGCAACTGTCACATTTCCACCCTGAATTTTGAGGCGATCGGTTTCCAGCAGCAAATCGCCTCCTGCGCCCCGAAGCTGCAAGCGATCGTCAATGTTGGGAATCAACGTTTGAGTTACGCCCGCATTGATGGCAGTCGGAAAATAATTGGGCTGCTGAGTATCGGCGATGTCAATGTCGGCGGCGCGAATGATCAATGCCCCCGCTTTTCCTTCTCCAAAAACAGCCGTCTGAATTTTAGCGCCATCGCGCAAAATGAGTTTTGGAGTGTTGATGTCGATCGTGCCACCCTGACTATTTGTAGCGCCTTTGTTAACCTGGGCAAAAGCCCGCCGGGGCCAACTTTTTGCGGGGTCGCTATTCGGATTTACAGGACTGATCGGAAACTCTCCAACTAATTG
>JAAUOZ010000343.1 GCA_012034655.1 Leptolyngbyaceae cyanobacterium CSU_1_3
GGCGAGGGGAGAAAATGGTGCCTCTTCTCCCATTTGGGAGAAGGGGTTAGGGGATGAGGGTCTTAAGTTTAATTTCACCTACCTACTTAGTAGCGAACTATACGGCTGGGAGCATTGAATCTTGATGAGCTTGCAAGCATTTGAACGGGAGACTGTAGAGACGATCGTGCGATTGCTGATTTTATTGCTTTTGGTCGTCGTTGTGGCGCTATTTGTGGCTGCGGAATTGGCTTTAGTTTCTGCGTCGAAAGTTGAAATCTATCAGCTATCTCAGCAGGGAGACGATAGCACCAGCAAAACGGCGCAACTCGTTCACTACGCTCAAAATCACATTGAGCAATATCTTTCTGTCACCCAAACCGGAGTGACGGCGGGCAGTCTGTTGTTGGGTTGGCTCGGCGAAGGAGCGACCGTCCATTGGATCGAGCCGTGGATCAGTCGGCTACCGATCGCCCATTTGCCCGCTATGATCACGTCTCACACGATCGCCGCGACGATCTCGTTTTTGCTGGTTACTTACGTTGAAATTGTGTTGGGCGAATTGGTTCCTAAAGTGCTGGCGGCCCACGCCCCTGAGAAAACAGCTTTATTGTTAATTCGTCCGCTTCAGTTTTGTTCTTATCTGTTTTATCCAGCGTTGGTTGTGTTAAACGGAACCGTGAAACTATTAACTGGATGGTGGTTCGATCGTCAGAATGCTCAACCTATTCTTCCCGCTTCTAGTGTTGCATTGGTGCAAAAAGATGACCATACAATCTTTGCCCCTGGCGCATTAGATTTACGGACGCTCAATGAAAAATTAGGATTAAATTTACCCGTTCTTAATGCTTACAGCACCTTAGCCGGATTTATGATCCACCATTTGGGGCGCATGCCCACCCAGAGCGATCGTTTCCAGTGGGGAGAATTAGAATTTGAAGCTATTAGCATTATCGAAAACCGTGTAGAAACGATTTTAATTCGTCAAGTGACCCGTCCTTTCATGGATCTTAAATTGCAGATCCCGATCGCTCCAGACGAACTGTTTTCTAGCACATTAGAAGATATTCATGCTTAGTGAAACATGTTTTTACCCCATCTAAGACTAAACTTCTACGTTGTAACTTAACTCTAGCTCGTCTCCCGTTTTGCCGCGAATTCCCCAGTTATGTTTGGGTGTTTCAGTGATGGTGATTTCGATGTCGATCGGGTCGATCAAAGCTTGGGTTGAGAGACGATCGAACAGTAAGTAAATTAGCTTTTTCTTGGTTTCTATCGTTCGTCCTTCAAATAGACTAATTTCAATCACAATATGTTGACGAGTTCTGGTTGAGAAGTAAATGAAATCTTCTGGCTGAAGCAGAATAAATCGGTGCGCTCGTTTTTCTGGAGGAAATGCTAACGCATCAACTACACAGGAATGAATCACATCAGAAATCAAACTTCGAGTCTGGCTGAGAAACTCTGCATCGCCATAAATTTTAATTTGTGCCATGAAAAAGACTCTGGTGGATGTTGAGTTTTAGTCTGCATCCTGTTTTTAGAATGCAGTGAATCAGGCGATCGCAGGCTCGTTAAGAGCGCACCTGATTTTTGATTTGCTTCATGGCTCGAAATCGCCCCTGAAGTTCTCGTAGGTTAGGCGGCTCTCCGCCATAGCGCCAACTGACATATGCCTGAGAGATAGCTTCAATCGTTGAACGATCGCCCCTCTGCACCTCTTGCGCCTGTTTTGCATACTCCAGGGGCGTTTGGGTAGGATGCTTACGAAACCCTTGCGCCGCCAGCCAACTGAGCATTTGTTGATAGAGACGCTCCATCGGTGGCAGTTTGTTTAACCAGCGACGATAGCGAAGCTTTTGCCAACCTTGCCAACTCAGCCAGCCCAAAAACCCCAGGCAGGTCGCCGAAATCAAGCCTATAAACAACCCCACCCAACCTCGCGAGAAAAGTCCGGCTCCCCAGGCGAGAACGATCGCCAACCACTGAACAATGGCACTCATTACTCGATTTAAAACACCCGCCACCGGAGACGGCAGCCAGCCCGCAACCCACTGCCAAAAACGCTGAAGCACCGAGAAAGTCTGGTCTTCTTCGATCGACGGTGGAATCAAGGCGTGCCCTGGAATCGGATCAAACGCAAACCAACCAAATTTAGGAAAATACACTTCGGTCATCGCGTAGGCATCAATGTTTCGCACCACATACAACCCAGTAAACGGATTGAATTGCCCCGGCGCAAAGCCCACCACCAGCCGCGAAGAAATGCCAATCGATCGCAGCATAACTGTCAAAGCGGTCGAAAAATGATCAGGATAACCGCCCTTATATTTGAACAAAAACGCCTCTGTTAGATCTTCGTTGGCTGCCAAAAGCGGCAGACCCGGCTGTATCGTATATTGCTGCTTCAAATATTGAGCTAGATACAGCGCTTTCTCGTAGGGAGACTCGATCGGTTTCTCCGACTTGCCCAAAATCTCTTTTGTTTGTTGCCGCACTTTTTTGGCGATCGTTGGCGGAATTTGTAGATAGCGCTGGTCGCCTTTAGGCGGCTCAGACGGCGCACGTTGCAGCCAAGTGCGATTGCGATAGGGAACCTCTGAAACGACTGTATAAGTCATGCCAGGAGATAGTTCCAGGGGCGATCGCAATCCCTGTTCCGCGTCGATCGCCACCTCGGTGGTTGGAAAGTAAAGCTCCTTGGGCTGCGTCAAGGCTGGGAGTAAATTTGGCAGTTCAGAAACAATCGTGTAGGTCTGAATCACCTCCTTTGTTTTGTTGAGTCGAGTCACCTGCGGCAAATAGAACTGGTATGACCATTCCGATCGTTTCAGCGTTTTGGTTTGGTCATTTTTAGACAGTTCCCAACCTTCTCCGGTGTAGCGATCGAACGCCTGAACGCGCCAAAACCCTTCTGCTTGCGATCGTACTCTCATCACAACTTTGGGTTCTAGCTCTCCGCGCAGATTTTGACTGATTCGATCGCCAAACCCAGCATAGAAAGTTTTGTCCATCTGACCCGCCTCACCATTGCGGGCCCTTCCGGCTGCCTGCCCAGTTCTACCCTGCCCACGAGCACCATTCCTAACGTATCCAGGATTGGTAATTTGACGATTGTTAAATTCACCCTGCAATCGAATTTGCGGACTCATCGGAAAGCTTCTAAGTTGATAGCCTGCAAAACGGGGCATCACTGCAAAGATTGATAGCCCCAATGCCAGCGTCAACACAAACGTGAACGGGAGAGAAGAAAAATTGATCCTGCGTAAGGTCAGTTTTGTAGGAGAAGATTTTGAGACCGACGATCGACTCAATCCCAATCGCGATCGATAATCCATCACCAACACAGGCAGGGCGATGGCCAGAAACACGAGCAGCAATCCCCCAAACGTCATGGTCTGGCTGAGGGTACTCGCCACCCCCACCAAAATCAGCCCGATGATCATCGAATAGCCCAAATCTTTACGCCGGGGCAAATCGAAGCTATGCAACACTTGAAGCTGAATCAACAACTCTACCAGCACCATGCGAGTGTCGTTGAGTTCTCGGTTGCCGACCAGATTGACGAAAAAAGTCGCCAAAGCAACGAGCATTCCGATCGCCAAGGCAAACTTGGTAGGAATGTTGCGATCGTGTCGCCGATGCCAACTCCAGGTTGCTCCGACAATGCTCAATGGAATGGCCCAAAGGCTAAGGCTGGTTTCTGCGGCGATGTCGGTGGCAAGGATGCCAACGCTAACAAGTGCCTGGGTCAACACTCGAAACAAAATTGAATCTTCTGGCTCTGGTATCGGCACAGCGCGAGTTCGTTGCCACCACTGCTGTCTCATGAATCAAGGGTAAAAGATGATTTACTCCCCATAGTACTCTTCTCAACTCTGGGGCTGGTGATTTTGAACCCCGTAACCAGGGCAAAAAATTCGTGAAGCGTCAAAAATCGCTGCCTGGCTGCAAAATAAAGTCACAATAAAGACTAAACGCTAGATCGTCATTCAAACTGATTTTTATGGTGCAAAATCTCACCTCTGAAACGTCTCCCTCGGATCGCTTCCTCACGATCGGCAAAATTGTCGCCGCCCAAGGACTCAGGGGCGAAGTGCGCCTCTATCCTGATTCCGACTTTCCGGAGCGGTTTGAGCAGCCAGGCAAACGGTGGATTTTGCGACCGGGAGCCACCGAGCCAGCAGAAATTTGGCTCACCAAGGGGCGATATCTAGACGGCAAAGGGTTGTATGTGTTGCAGCTAGAAGGAGTAGAAGATCGCAGCCAAGCCGAAGCCCTCCAGGGTAGCAAATTGTTGGTCTTAGCTAGCGATCGCCCCAACCTCGAAGCAGGTGAATTTCATGTGGCAGATTTGATTGGTTTGCAAGTGTTTGAGCAATCGACTCAAAACCTGGTTGGAACGGTCACAAATCTTCTATCCGCAGGGCACGATTTGTTGGAGGTCACAGGTGAAAACGAGAAAACAGTGTTGATTCCATTTGTGATGGCGATCGTTCCGGTGGTCGATTTGCAGCAAAAACGAATTGAAATCACACCGCCCCAGGGGTTAATTGAATAGCAAAAAATGGTTGTTTCGCCCTCACCCCCGCCCTCTCTCCCAAGTTGGGGCAGGGGTGAGGGGAGGAGGGCGAAGATCTCGTCGGCATTAATAAATCCACGTTCCTTAGGATTGTGGATTCAATAACCTGTGGTGCGGGTGTCTCACCCGTTCGGACAGGCAAGATGCCCGTCCCACAAGA
>JAAUOZ010000344.1 GCA_012034655.1 Leptolyngbyaceae cyanobacterium CSU_1_3
GGACGGGGTGCAGGGGTGGAACCCCTGGCTGGGGCGCAGCCCCCACACCCCTTCTAAACCAAAATCTATAGGCTGACGCAGTATAGCTTGTGAGTTTGATTGCCTGGGTTCGCCCTCATCCCCTAACCCCTGCTCCCAAGTTGGCAGACGGGGAACCGGACTCTTTCTGACGCCCCTCGCCCAACTTGGGCGAGGGGCGGGGGGTGAGGGCAAATCCAAAGCCTTACCGTTTATTTAATTCTCATTCCTTCATGTTTTAGGGCTTTTATGTTTTAGGACTTTTAGCCCCAGCTACAGCAAAGCCATTTATTCTAAATCTCTGAATTTCCCTTGATCCCACGATCGAGGGATTTTTTGTCCCAGCGATCGTCCTCTTTCATCCCTCAATTAGAATCAAAGCATGACACCAGAAGAACTCCCCCTCACCCTGACCCATCTCTTTGGGAACACGATTCAAGCATTGGCTCCCGGCTCCTATCAAGTTGAGACTCCTGAGTTTAGGCTGCTCGTGCTGCTCTCTGATGACCAGTCATGGTTGAGGGTGCTGTTGCCGATCGCGCCTGCTCAAGATGCTCGACCTTATCTTGAAGAATTATTAGAAGCAAGCTTTGATACTACCCAAGAAACTCGATATGCGCTGCACCAAGGGGTGTTGTGGGCGGTTTTTCAGCACAGTTGCGAGGGGTTGACGATCGCAGATTTTTCGGCAGCGATCGAGCGGCTGCTGTTTCTGAATCAGCAGGGACTGAATGAGAGTTTTAGTGTGTTTGTCGAGAAACGGATTCGCCAAATCATTCAGGCGGCAAAGCGGCAAGGGCAATCTTTAGAACTCACCCTGCAAACCCTCGATCGATTTTATGCCGAAGGGGTGATGGGTGAAATGGCGATGGGTTCCCAGTCTCGCGAGGAAGTCTTGACCGCCTGGCAACGTCAGCTAACGCGGCTGTGGGCAGACGTAGACCCCTAAAAATCCCTCCCCATTTTCACTCCACCCGTTGCAGGGGCGTAAGGCGCGGATCGATAATTTTCTGCCCCCCATCTGGAAAGCGAATGGCCAGGGTCACTTTTTTGCCAGAGGTGAAGACATGGGTGATCTGACCTTCGCCAAACATGCGGTGAATCAACCGATCGCCCACCTTCCAATTTGTGGTGACAGTGCCTGCAAAGTTAGATGGCGCTGGGGCAGATTTGCTCTGGGCAGTAGGTTTTGCCCACCGACTAGGCAGCCCCGCACCCACATTGGTCTCCATCAAGTCTTTGGGCAACTCAGCGAGAAATAGCGAAGGGCTGGCAGATTCGCGATTGCCATAGAGACGGCGTTCGCGGGCGTAGGTGATAAAGAGCCGTTCTTGAGCACGGGTAATGCCTACATAGCAGAGGCGGCGTTCTTCTTCGATCGCGGCGGGGTCGTCGAGGGATCGAAAACTCGGAAACAATCCTTGCTCTAGCCCAACGAGAAACACTACCGGAAATTCCAACCCTTTAGATGAGTGCAAGGTCATCAGAGAAACCTTGTTAGATTCATCTTCTTTGTCTTCGAGATCTGATTGCAGAGCAGCATTTTGCAGAAAAGCTCTGAGGGAATTGTCGTCCTCATTCTCTTCCTCAAATTGCAGCACCGCGTTATAAAGTTCCTGCACGTTCTGAAAGCGCTCTTCTGCCTCGTCGGTTGCTTGCGCTTTAAGATCTTGCACATAGCCAGAGTCTTCGAGAATGCCCTGCACGACTTCAGAGGCAGACAGCGTTTCGATCTGGTTTTGCCATTTTTGAATAATCTGAGCAAAGCTGATCACACCCTTGGCTGCGCGACCTGCCAGAGTTTTGACGGACGTTTCATCGATCAAAATTTCCCAAAGCGGCACGCTCAATTCGATCGAGGCTTTTTGCAGGGCATCGATGGACGCTTTGCCAACCCCGCGCCGGGGCGTATTGATCACCCGCAACAGGCTAATCGTATCAAAGGGATTGATCATCGCCCGCAAGTAACCCAGCACGTCTTTGATCTCTTTGCGATCGTAGAATCGTAGGCCGCCGACCACCTTATAGGGAATGCGCGATCGCACCAGCGATTCTTCGAGGGCACGAGATTGGGCGTTGGTGCGGTAGAGAATGGCAAATTTGCCCCAGTTCCAATCAGAATTTTGCTGCTCTAGTTTTTGGATTTGTTGAACGACAAATTCGGCTTCTGCAATCTCATCATCAGCGCGGTGGCAATAGGTTGATTCGCCTTCTGCGCGGGTGGGTTTGAGGACTTTCTCGATCCGTTCGGTGTTGTTTTCAATCAGCTTGTTTGCCAATTGCAGAATGTTCTCAGTGGAGCGATAGTTTTCTTCTAGTTTGACCATGGTGCGCGTGTCGTCATCGGGCAAGCGATCGCCAAAATCTTGCTGGAAGCCCATCAGAATCTTGAAGTCAGCCATCCGAAAGGAGTAGATTGACTGATCGGCATCGCCCACGACAAAGATCGATCGATGGCCCCAATCTGTAAACGATCGGGCATTTTCGCCATTCGTCAACCAATAGCTGCACCAGATCATATTGAGTTTGATTGGTATCTTGATATTCGTCTACGAGAATGTGTCGAAAGCGTTTATGCCAGTATGCGCGAACCTGTTCATTTTGACGGAGCAATCTAACCGGAATCAGAATCAGATCGTCAAAATCTAGGGCATTATTTTCTGCTAATTTGTCTTGATACATACTGTAGACGTTAGCAATCACCCGTCCTTTAAAATTGGGCTGCTCTTGCTCTAGATCTTGAGGAGACCAACCTTTGTTTTTAGCGTTGCTGATGGCAAATCTCACCGATCGTGGATCAAATTTTTTCTCGTCCAGATTCAGTTGATTGATGATGATGTCTTTTACTAAACTCTGAGCGTCTGATTCATCAAAAATCGAAAAGCTTTTCGTCCATTTGCGTCCTTTTTCATCCTGAAACTTCTCAATATCAAAACGCAAAATTCGAGAGCAGAGGGCATGAAATGTGCCGATCCAAAGCTCTTTGGTAACGGTTTTGTAGACCTTCGATCGCAGGCTAGTTTGCTGGTGGACGGGCAGTGCCTCTAGGGGTTGGCTAAAATCGCTGTGCGCCTGACGATCGGCAAACAGTTTCTCGATCCGCTCCTTCATTTCTTTGGCAGCTTTGTTGGTAAAAGTAACCGCCAAAATGTTTTCTGGATCGACGCGGTGAGTTAGCACTAAATTGGCAATGCGATAGGTGAGGGCACGAGTTTTGCCCGATCCGGCTCCTGCAATCACCAAAAGCGGCCCGCAGTAATGCTCTACTGCCTGTCGTTGGGAAGGATTGAGGTGACTGAGAAAGTCGGTGGTTTGCATCATGGCAACTGGGAAGGAAAACTGAGAAGGGAAATAGCTCCATGAACAGGGTATCGCATCTTGAAGCAGGGATGAGGAATGAGCGGTGAGGGGTTGGCTTTGCCGCGCTTCGCGAGCGGGATGAGGGCGGTTCGAGTTTTGTCAGCCAATCAGGGGGGTGAGGAGTTGGCTTTGCCGGGCTTTCTAGAGGAGGTTGGGTTATCAAGCTCTGGCCAGTTAATTTAGCGTCCCTGAGATTCATTATGAGGCGTTCACTCAACCCACGATCGACCCATCACAGAACGATGAGGTGGGCTATGTATTCAAGTTACCTGAGTTTTGCATTTGGCGTGGTCGTCCTCTTGCTGACGACATTTGCAGGGCTGCAATGGTTGCAAATTCCTACGGGCAGCTTTCTCGATTGGGCGATCGGCGCAACGAGTTTTGGCTGGCTTTTGGTAATTGTGACTGTGCCGTGGAACATTCACTTCGATGCCAAAGAAGCCCTCGCCGAAGCAGAACTCTCGGCCAACAGTGGGATCTCAGTAGACGATCGCCAGGTGGGATACATTCGCAGGGTGGCCGAGCGATCGCTCTGGGTGGTGATTGCTCTACATCTGCTGTCTGCTGCGGGCTTATATGGGCTGGCGATCGCAGGCATCAGTCAAGTCGGCTACATTGCCTCTGGTGCAGCGTTGTTGCTGACGGCGTTGCGCCCAGCAGTTCGCACCTACCAATATTTTGCAACTCGCATCGCCCTACTGCGCCACCAATTTCAGTATCCTCGTGAAGATGTGATCGAGTTGCGAAATCGGTTTGCCCAGCTAGAAGAAACAGTGCGCCGATTGGAATCTGCTCTTGATGCTGAAGATCCAAGCTCTTGGGCAACCGCGCAACAGCGACAGTTGGAGGCTTTGCGTCAAGATGTCACTAGAGGGGCTGCCTCTCAGGAAAAGTTGAGAGCGACCAATCAAGCGGATCACGATCGCCTCTCCCGCGAAGCCAGCCAAGCGATCGCGCAACTCACCACCGATGGGCAGTTTTTAGACCATGTGCGAGAGATTATTCGTTTCTTTAAGACGGCCTAGTAGTCTGTCCAGAAAATTTTGACGGGTTGAAAACCCTCAAAATTTAACCTGAATCAATCTCCTAGCGTTTGGTTACCCGTCAATCATTCATTGACGGACTACTTAAGTAGACAGACTTGATTAAATGTCAGATGCCTGCCATTAGCTCACCCCGACCCCTCTCCCAGAGCGGCGAGGGGAGAAAATGGGTTGCCTACTTCTCCCATTTTGGGAGTGCAGGGGTTAGGGGAGTGAGGGTCTT
>JAAUOZ010000345.1 GCA_012034655.1 Leptolyngbyaceae cyanobacterium CSU_1_3
TATAGATTTTGGTTTAGGAGGGTGGTGGGGCTGCGCCCAGCCAGGGTTCCACCCCTGCACCCCGTCCAAAATCTTTAATTTTATGCCCTGACAAAGTATATCAGGGCAGGCTGGTTCGCGATTAGATAGCTGGTAGAACCAGGCCATAACTTTTTGCAGACTCTAAGGAAATGTCTGGAAGGTTAGAAAGCATATCATTCCATGTTCGTTGGGCTTGCAGCGCTTCTACAACTATCTGGAGCGGTTCAGCGAGAACTGCTTGAAAATCTGCCTCCTCAGAAAACTGGACTTTAAAGGCTAACTGTTCTACTGGGGGAGTGAATTGAGCATTGACTCCTTCCTTGTTGCCTCTGGCATCAATCCGATACCAACCCATTTCAGCGAGATAGACTGCATTGAAGCCGTGCAAACTATAAGGTGCGCTTTGGTCATCAATACTTAATCGCTGATAACAAAACCCTGCTGGAATCTGGTTTGCCCGCAGTAGGGCTGCTACCAGATGGCTCTTAGCAAAACAATAACCTGTTTTATATTGAAGAACATCTGAAGCTCTCCACGTTACAGGATTCATTTGATAATCACAACTATGGCAAATTTCGTCTCGCACCCACTCAAAACACGCTTTTGCGATCGTAGTTAATGTTCCGTGTCTTGAGGCAATTTGTTTGGCGCGTTCCAAAATTTTTGGATGTTGCCAATTAATGACTTCACTAGCTCCTAAGAATTCTTCCATATCAACTGCTAAAAAAGCGCTTCGGCTTGCTTGACAATTACTGACTGATCTTGCAGGTGAGACTATCACGATCGTGCTCTATTTAGAAATTAGAGAACCTTTTAAAAAGAACATTTTAGAGGGGATATAAGATCAAGCGTAAAGACATTGTTTGAGTAAAATAAGATCTCGTCTGTTTGAATGCTGCAACCTAGACTTGGTACACAGGTCAGGTGAGTAGCTTTTTGGCATTGCGATTCGCGTGAGGCAGGGTTCCAACACGGCTCCAGGTGCAATTCTACCCAATCAGCCATCTAAATTAATGTACACCTACCAAGCTTTCCAGGCAGATGCAGAGCTTTTGTATAACCATTTATTGATGTTGCGAAAGCAAGAATCGCCTGGTGAGGTGGTTCAGCATTTCTATCATCTGTTTATTGCCAGGTCAGGCTACCCAAAATCGCGATTGTCTAGTGCCCTCGATCGCATTGTCACGTCGAGTTGGTCAGAGCGAGAATTTTCGCATATTCTCAATCGCTGCTGCTATATTTTGATCAATTATTGGTGGCTTCAGTCTGAGTTCAAGTCTGAGTTTAAACAGGCAACCTTGAACCTGGTGCAGTTGTTTCAAGGTGAAGTGTCACGATCGCACGATCCTTTATCAAAATTGATCGCTCAGTTTGCTCACACGTCTCAATATGAAGCATTGAGGCGACGGGCCTGGGCAGCAGATGATGACACTATCGTCGAACCGCGATTCGATCGATCTCACATTGGCCCCTTGATCCATCGCTACCCATTTCTCTACTCCTACTATTTGCTAGACGAAGACACCAGTGACCTCGGACAGGAAGCCGTCAGACGGTTGCAAGCGCAGAAAGAGAACCAGTTTGAAGCGAACCTCCTCAGCTATGCCCATCAGCTATTTGTCACTCCTCTGTCAACTGCACACAACCCAACCCTGCTGAGCGCCCATCACTTGCAAGCCGCGATCGTACAATTTGTCGGCATAGAATCTTTGCATCCAGAAGCTACGGATCTACATTTAGCAAGCCAGATCAGCCAAGCGCCTTCTTATGGGGTCGTGAAGCAACAAATTCAGGATTATTTAATCGAGTCAATTTACCAGTCGCACAACCCTAGATATGGCAATCACCACTTCAACGACTGGCTACGAGAACAACTTAAGAACACGATGCCTCAGTTTGATCACGTCAAACCCGACTCGCGGCTAATCGAACAAACCTGTACTCAGTTGATCGAGTCCTTAATCGCCAGCCCCGCCCAAATCAACAATCACTTGATGTTTATCGACCTCAACAGCAATTTGGGGGCAACCTTAACGATCGGGCTGGTGCTCAAAATTGCCCTCCTCTGTCGCAGCGTCAAGACATCATTTATAGGGGCAAAATCTCGAATCGCCAGGCAGTTTGCCACCATCTTCAGACATTACGAAACCAGTGTACGCGCCGATCTTGGCTGGCTGATTGAGTGCCTCGATACCTTCATGGTGGCCTTCACGATTCTATTTTGGGCAAGAAGGAATCGATCTCTGGGCCGACCTCATTCATAAACCATACCCCCTGAATTAAATTGAGTAGTAAAGCGGAAACGACTTCGCATCCTTGGGTTTGACGTAAACACGCTGATCTGGCTCCAGATGCAATTCGTCAAACCGCTCACGGGTGAGATGGGCCGTCACCACTTGCCCGTCATCCAGGGTTAATTCTGCCTGAATCTCCCAACCGAGATGGATCAAACGGCTCACTCTAGCGGCAACCGTCGTGCCATTGGGTGAGGTTTCGACCAGCACATCGTGAGGACGCAGAAACATCTCAGGATTTGCCGAATCAAAGCCATTATTCTGAAACAACCGCGACGAGCTAGGCAAAACGTTGACTGGGCCAATAAAGCTCATTACAAACGCTGTTGCCGGATGGTCATACACCTGGGCCGGAGTGCCGATTTGCTCGACTTTTCCTTTGTTCATCACCACAATTTCGTCGGCAACTTCCATCGCTTCTTCCTGGTCGTGAGTCACAAAAACCGTGGTGACGTGCACTTCATCGTGCAAACGACGCAGCCAGGCTCGCAAATCTTTTCTAACTTTGGCATCCAGTGCGCCAAAAGGCTCATCCAACAGTAAGACCTTTGGCTCGACGGCCAAAGCACGCGCCAGGGCTACTCTTTGGCGCTGCCCACCCGACAGTTGAGATGGATAACGATCGCCCAGCCCGGCCAACTGCACCAGCCCCAACAGTTCCTCTACGCGCTGTGTGACGCGCCCCTTTTCTGCCTTGCGAATCTCCATGCCAAAGGCAATATTTTGGCGCACCGTCAGATGTTTGAACAGTGCATAATGCTGAAAGACAAAGCCAATATTTCGATCTTGGACGCTGCGATCGGTGGCATCTTCGCCAGTCAGCCAGATCTTGCCGCCATCGGGGTTTTCTAACCCAGCGATCAACCGCAGCAGCGTAGACTTGCCGGAACCCGACGGGCCGAGCAACGCCACGAGCGCCCCACTTTTGATCTCCAGGTTGACGCGATCGACCGCCTGAAAGCTGCCAAACTGCTTGGATACGTCTTCTACTACAATGCCCACAAGCGACCTCTTAAGGGATGAAGGAGCCGGGAGGAGAGATGAGGTTTACCGATCGAGAGGCGAGTCAAAAGTGGTACAGATTCAATGACCAGGACTGCAAAACTCTTTCGTCGTTCCCACATCACCTCTAGTGCTTAATCTCCGGTTTTTTGATGAGATTACTGTAGTTTTATAGCATAAAGCGTAGATCTGAAGCGCAATTATTTTTCTAGTTTGGTGCAAATATCCAATCAAAATAGCCCAATCAAAATAGCCCAGTGGGGGCAACACTGAGCGAATCGCAGGGGAAATTTTGGAGGATCACATCCAAATCGGTAAATTCAGTCAAGCAAACCTAACTGAAGAAGCGATCGCCGGAATGACATGCCAAAGTCTGCTAGGGCAGGTCTGACTCGATCGCAGCCTCTGACGATATACCATTTTGCAAAGAGGCAGAGAGCGCGTGGTGGGTCGCCGGAGCAATCGTATTTCCTGCGTAATGATTAGGAGTCGCGTTTCCCCCTTTCACCTGTCGCATCAGACTGGCCATTTCCAGGGCATTCATGCCGTAGCCCCAACCGTGATTACTCTTGATTCCTGCGCGTTCGAGAGCTTGCTGCATGGTGTCAGCCGTAATGACCCCAAAAATCACAGGTACACCCGTCTGAAAGCCAACCGCAGCGATGCCCTTAGAAACTTCGGAGGAAACATAGTCGAAGTGGGGGGTCTGCCCTCGAATCACGGCTCCTAGGCAAATAATCGCATCATAACGGTTGGAGAGTGCCAGTTGCCGAGCGACTAAGGGCAACTCAAAGCAACCGGGAACCCAGGCATAATCAACTTGCGTTCCTTGAGAATCGACATCCACGCCGTGGCGCTTCAGGCAGTCTTGACAGCCTTCTAATAGCTTGTTGGTGATCATGTCGTTAAATCGACCAATCACGATCGCAAATCGAAAGGAGTCAGAATGAGCAAACGTTCCTTCAAATATGGTCATTTTGTCAATCTTGAGTATCAACGGTTCACAGCTACAAAGCAGGATTGTCTATGAAGATCAGCATCCTGCTGTCACCCTAAAGTGTGGCGCGAAAGCATTTCACGTCAGGGTCTCTATTTAATCTAGCGGGAGCACCAGCTTTTGAATAGAGTTGACACCGTGGATTTATGCAGGTTTTACATTTTAGACTCAATCTTCAGGAGCGTAAATGAAAGGGCTAAACAGCTCTAGAGCCAGAGTTTTGGGCAAATCGGGGGAGAAGGTTAGGACGCTTCTTTCCCCCGCTGAGACGCATTAGGCAACTAGAAAGTTGAGGGCCCTACCACTAGAACGAGGACGATCCAAAGG
>JAAUOZ010000346.1 GCA_012034655.1 Leptolyngbyaceae cyanobacterium CSU_1_3
AAGCGAATTGTTATGCGGCGCTACTAACAACGCGCTTGTTCAACGACTTGACGAATTGCATCAATCACTTGCTCAGGCTCATCTAATTGAATTGCATGACCGCTTTGCTCCACGATCACTTGAATACCTTGTGGTGACTCACAGGCTAAATCTGCATCTAGTGCTTTCATCGATTCAATCAGTTCCACTGATGCGCCGAAATCGGGCTTTCCAGATGATAAAACTCTTGAAGGAATATTCGGAAATGAATGAGCACCACGAACTTGCTCAATCTGCTGCAAACTAACTGGAAAGGCAGCAGATTCTTGACCTAGTGCTTGCCAAAATTGGGTTCCTGCATAGATGGATTTTGCGGCAGATTGTAGATCGGGACGAAGTTTTCCGAATAGCCCTGCGGCTAATGGTAATCGATCCAATGCAACCAACAACCGAAACAAACCGACCCGTGCTGCAATCGGTAAGACGTGAATTGCCAACCAATCAAATTGCTGATTCAGCTTAACCATTGCTGGAGGAATATGATCGTACATTCGCTCATGAGCAACAGAGACTAAAACCATTCCAGCAACTTCTTTTGGATATTGATAGGCAAACAGACGCACGAAAATGCCGCTCAATGACATCCCAACCAAGACGTAGGGCGGAGCAATGCCAGCTTTCTGTAGCAGTTGACGTAAGTCATCCACAATTTGTTGAGCCGTGCGCGTTTTTGCGCTTAAGTCACTCCAGCCATATCCTGCACGATCGTAGGTCACGACTTGCGTAAACTTGGCAACTTCAGGTTGAACGAGTTGCCAATCGAGATGAGTACCTCCCTGCCCGCTCTCGACTACGACTGTCGGATGACCTTCTCCCATAGCCTGATAATGGAGGCAGTTGCCATTCACCTCGACTATTTTTCCGGGTGGAAGAAACTTGCGACGATCGCGACTTGTAGCCAATGCCTGATAAATGACTCCGAATCCAGCGAGTCCGATCAATATGCCAAGAAGCGCGATAAGCTTAAACATTTTTGTTTAGGCAATGCTTGAATACGTTTGAAATTATCCCACAGATAACTTCTCAACCACGCCCTCACCAACAGACTGAGCCGCATAACGGCTCCGTTCACCCGCCGCAAACAGCCTCTCGAACTCAACGCAGAGACTATATACGGTCGGTGTGCAACGGGATTGTTAGACCGAGCCATTTGCGTAAGGAATTGATAAAATACTGAAGACAGCACTTGAGGAACGGAAGCTTATGCCTAGCAATACTTCAATCATCAGCGCGTCTCCTGATGTTATGGGTGGTACTCCAGTTTTTGCTGGTACTAGGGTTCCTGTTCAAACGCTTCTGGATTATCTCAAAGCAGGCGAATCGATCGAAGACTTTTTAGATGGATTTCCAACTGTAACTAGAGAACAGGTGATCGCCTTGCTTGAAGAAGCTGGAAAACAGCTTGTTGGTATAGTGGCATAGCATGAAGATCCTGTTGGATGAGTGTATTGATCGCAAACTTGCGAGAGAGTTTCCCGGCTACGAAGTGAAAACAGTTCCACAGATGGGGTGGGCAGGAGTCAAGAATGGTCAACTTCTTACCCTTGCGGAATCCGAGTTTGATGTATTCATCACGGTTGATCGCAACTTGTCATTTCAACAGAATCTACCCCAGTTTGATATTTAGTTTTAGCGGTTTTACCTACCGCAGTTAAAGGACAAGCTGTGATAGTCAGCGTATGAAAGTAGAGGTAAGCACTGCGGCACTACCAGTTTAGGTAGCTGATTCTAATCAAGACGAAAATCCGTATACCAGTTGCCATTGTGTACATAGATATAGACATCTGTTGGAGTACGATCTCCAAAAGGATTTTGAGCACGCTGGTTTACGTGGACTACGTATTTCAGGCAGCGATCATGTCCTGGAATACCACCTGGCTCTGAAGCACTGTTTCCATCACAAAATAAATATCAGCGCCGCTGCCACCAGTGTTAGTCACACCATGTAGGTTGATATAGCTTGTAGAAGCCTCACGCGGGAAAGAGCAGTCATATCTAGGCATCCGTATCAAATTGTGATTTCCACTAGAGCAACGACCTGTCAAACCTGGCGCACTTCTTACAGAAGCTTGACCAGATTGAGCAAAGGTAGACAGTGATGCTGTGCTTAAGGATGTATACAAAAATAACTTGAGTAACTAAGCCGTCTTGCGCGGTACAATTCGATAATTCCATTCTCCATGAAATCGACAGCGCTCAATGTGGATGGCATTGAACTGTTCATCGCTGACTTGAATGCCTGTGGGATAGAGATTGTCATCGAGTTGAGCATAAACCTCTAAGCCTGCTTGAGTCGTGGTGTTGCTAATCAAATTAATCACCGTTTCCAAACTGGTCAATGGTTGTCCTCGCCAGTTGGTCGTAATGTGACAGAACAAGCGATGCTCAATCTTATTCCACTTACTGGTTCCGGGTGGAAAATGACAGACGTGAAGCGTCAAGCCCGTTTCATCCGCAAACTCTTGCAGTTTGAGTTTCCACAAACGGTTGCGATAACCATTACTGCCGCCACAGTCAGCGGTAATCAAAAGATGCTGACTGCGGCGATACTGAGCAACTCCGAGTTGCTGCCACCAGCGTCGAATCGAGGCAACGGCAAACTCTGCGGTATCATGGTCGATGCCAACGTTCACCCACCCTTGGTTTTGAGTCAGGTCGTAGATGCCATAGGGAATCGCTTTCCCCTTGGTTTTGTCAGGAAAATCGTGGGTTTTGACAGCGATAGGCTCTCCTTGGGGTTGCCATTCTTGTCCCCCATTTTTGAACTGACCCAGGTTTTCCTTTTTCTTGGTATCAATGGAGATGACTGGACGGTGCTGGCGTTGAAACGCTTTCACTTGTCGGGCAATCTGTTGAAACTGACCATCCCGGTCTGGGTGTTGCTTGCCTTCCTGGGTTTTACGGTTGCTTTGCAACCTGTAGCCCATCTCTACCAACAGCGTGTACACGGTCATGGCACAAACGCGATACCCTTGTTTTTGCAGCGCATCCGCTAGGTGATTGACACTTTTGCACGTCCAACGCAAAGGACATTCCGGGTCTCCTCGGCTGGTGGGTTCGACCCAATTATCCAAGACTTCGAGAATCGATGAATCCTGCTCTTCTACTCGTTTGCGCCCTCCGCCAACTTGACGAATTCGTTCAGGCGCAAGCACCTCGGTTGAGTCACCGCTCAACTCTTTGAGTCCCGCACGAATCGTATTTTGGCTCAGTCCAGTCGCACGGTGCAGAGCAAGGATGCCACCGTACCCCAACGCATCTGCTTCGGTTGCTGCCCATAACCGACGGCTACGCTCATTCAACAGAGGACTCAGGTGTTGATACTTGTTCTCGATTTGCTGGACGACTGAATCAGAAATCATAGTGGAACTCGAACATCACTCTATCTAGCCTAACGATTTCACGCAGGTGGAGATGGAAAAGTTATGCAACTTATTTTTGTGAGGTTCCTAAAAGCAAAATAGAGCTTAGCTTAACCATCTTCGATTGGAAGGATGAATTTCCCATAAACAGTTCCTCTTCGTCAACGACTTGCGGTCTAACGTTCATGTTCAGCGGTGATAAATAACCTGTGCATCACCACCAAGATCTCGGTACTGTCCGCTGCAACACGTTTGTTAGACCAGGCTATGGCGGTGGACGGACTAAAATAGACATGATGCCGCTAGCTAAGAGAACAGAACCCGTTACCAGCAGCAACACCCGCAGAATTTTAGGCGACCACTTGGTAATTGCTTGATTAATCCTCTGCAAGAGTTCAGTGCTCCTGCTTTGGAATGTAACGTAAATGCCGAGCAATCCAATTAAGGGCATCACGAACACTAAATTGTAGAGACTCAGGAGTTCTGCAAGGTCGGACAAACTTAGCTTAGCCTGGGCAATTCGTTCAATCGCAGCTATGTAAGGGAACGCAGTAGGAGCTTCTAAAAGTGTGACACTCATACCTAGAAAAAAGGTGTGAATCGGCTGTAGTGAATTAGGCTTATTTTTGAGCGGTTGATAGGCCTTAGAGGATGAATTTAAGATCCAACCTACATAAAGCAGCGCCATTCCTAGAATGCACTGAATGAGAGACATCCACTCACTGTGAGTTTCAAATACCCATTGAATGAATCTTGCCAACCCTAGTGTTGCTAATAGCCCAACTGTCCAATACGCGACAAAGATGCCAGTAATGAAAGAGATCGAGCGACCTACAGGTTTAGGAGTCGTCAATAGGTAAACCTGTAGTGCGGTTGCCGTTGGGTTCAGACTATCGACCGCCGCGATCGCTACTAAGTAGCCTAAAAGTGACATGCTCAAACCTCCTCATTCTGGCATTTAATTGATTGGCTAGAGAGACTGTGATGTCCAGTTGCGGCTAGTGATTAAGCCTGTTAATAAGATGATCGCGTTTCCCCAAAGCAACCATGCGCCAAACGCACCATCAGCAGTTGGTAAGACATGCGGAAAAGCCTGCACAAAGAAGTAAGTCGTCACAACATCCAGCAGCATCCCTGGAATTGCCAAACAAACGGCAGCCTCCAAACGCCAATTCGTCGGCACCTTTTTCCAGCGAAAGATTGCATAAACTAACAGGGGTAAAAAGGTTA
>JAAUOZ010000347.1 GCA_012034655.1 Leptolyngbyaceae cyanobacterium CSU_1_3
CAAAGTCAGGTGTAGCGCTAATTTTGAAAATAATATCCTGCTCACGGCTGAATCAGGGTTTGAGGTCTAAAACCTGCTCAAATTTTGTCCGAACTATTGACAGATAAATTTTCTCCCCTCATCCTCCAACCCCCTCCAGCCCTTTTGTCGTTCTATCCCTCGATCGCTTGGGCATTCTGTGCTTGAAACTAGCATCACAGAATTGGGCTTGTGCGGACAAATGTATGTGGACGAAACTGAAACGGCAGGTTTGGCAATGGCGAGGCGTGTGGGTTGCTGTTCCTGGTGTGGCAGGATTCGTGATTGGGCTGCGCTTTACGGGCTTGCTGCAAATGCAAGAATTGGCAATGCTCGATCAATACTTTCTGATGCGTCCCTCAGAGCCGATCGAAACACAAATTGTGATCGTTGCCATCCATGAAGCAGACGTGCAAAAAGTCGGGCAGTGGCCGATGTCAGATGCAACCCTGTCTCAACTATTGACCCACATCAAACAACAAAAACCCAGCGCGATCGGACTCGACATTTATCGCGATTTGCCCGTCAGCCCCGGTTATGCCAGCCTCAAGCGAGTGTTTGAGTCTACCCCTAACCTGATCGGCGTGCAGAAAGTTGCTCAAAGTGCAGACAGTTCACCCGTTGCCCCTCCGCCCATTCTCAAAAAGCTTGATCAAGTTGGCTCCAACGACTTGCCATTAGACAGCGACGGAAAAATTCGCCGAGGATTGCTCTACCTGCAAGACCGCCAAGGCAATGATATTCTCGGTTTTGGCTTCAAGCTGGCAGCGCTCCATTTGCAAAAGCAGGGCATTGCACCCGAAATGACCCCCGACGATCGCGTGAAATTTGGCTCAGCGATTTTTCCCCTGTTTGAAGGCAACAATGGAGGATACGTGCGGGCAGAAGATGGCGGCTATCAACTATTGCTCAACTATCGAGGGCAGTCCGACAAATTTTTGACCATCTCCATGACCGACGTGCTCGCCAATCGCATTCCACCAGGGCTAATGAACGATCGCATTGTGCTCATCGGCGGCACGGCTGAGAGCCTGAAAGATCTCTTCTACACACCCTACAGCAGCACCTTTTTGTCTGCCCCCCAGCGTACACCGGGTGTGGTGATTCATGCCAACCTGATCAGTCAAATTTTGAGCGCCGTGCTAGAAGATCGTCCGTCGATCAAAACCTACGGAGAAACCGCAGAGATTTTCTGGATTATCAGTTGGTCGATCGTGGGGGCAGTCTTAAGTTGGAAGCAGCGCCATGTGAGCAATCAGCGACTCGTCTATGGCAAAAGCGTCCAGGCTTCCCTGTTAGCAGGCAGTGTATTTCTAGCCGGAGGGAGCTTACTGGCGGGCAGCTATCTAGCGTTTCTCCAGGGCGGGTGGTTGCCCGTTGTGCCGCCCTTATTAGCCTTGTCTGGGTCGTCGATCGTCGTCATGGCCTATGTTGCCCGCACCGCTTCCGAGATTCGCAAAACCTTTGGGCGCTATCTGACAGACCAGGTAGTGTCGAGTTTGCTAGAAAACCCAGAAGGGCTGAAAATTGGGGGCGATCGGCGCAAAATTACGATTCTCACCTCCGATCTGCGCGGGTTCACCGCCACCTCCGAACGGTTACCCCCAGAGGAGGTCGTCAAGATTCTCAATGTCTATCTGGCAGCAATGACAGATGTGATTACATCCTATCAAGGAACCATTGATGAATTTATGGGCGATGGCATTCTCGTCTTGTTTGGTGCACCAACGACTCGTAGTGATGATGCAATTAGAGCCGTTGCTTGTTCTATAGCGATGCAGCTAGCGATGGCAGGCGTGAATGAAAAGCTATCACAATCGGGTTGGTCAACCTATTTAGAAATGGGAATTGGCATCAACACTGGTGAAGTTGTAGTCGGGAATATTGGTTCCGAGAAGCGCACCAAATATAGCGTAATTGGCAGTCATGTTAATCTCACCTATCGGATCGAATCTTTTACGATCGGAGGCCAAACCCTAATCTCAGAATCAACCTTTCGCGAGGTCGAGTCTCTGGTCAAAATCAACACAGTCACCCAGGTACAGGCGAAAGGAGTCAAGCATCCTATCTCGCTCTACGATGTCGCAGGCATCGGTGGAAAGTACAATCTATTTTTTGCTCAAGACTCAGAAAACTACTTACCTCTACTAGAAACTATTCCCATCCACTACGCACCGCTAGAAGGCAAGCACATCAACGACCTTCTCTGCAAAGCAACGCTGATCAAGCTATCCGAAAGAGGGGGCGAAGTTCAGTTAGATGAATCAGAACTCGAAGCCTTACCGGCTGAGTTGAGCAACATCAAACTCAATTTACTCATCGCCGATCGCCCAGAACTGATGGGTGAAGATGTCTATGCAAAAATTCTGACTGCATCGGCAGACACCAAAAAAATTCTCTATTCGCTTTACTGCCAAAAGCCCGATCGTTGAACAAAAACTAGATCAACTCTACCGCTCCCTCCAAAACCAAAAATAGCCCCTCTCTGAGAACCCAAGCAGGCCCAAAAAGTTAGACCACGCCCCAGCAAAACTCGCGCTATAATGCAAGAACACACGGGGCTGTAACGGTTTCGACAGGTTAGCGAACGCTACTACGTGATGCAGGTCGAGAGGGAGTCCACTCTCGTAAATCTAGGCTCAAAACACAGTACATGCGAACAACATCGTACCTTTTGCTCGTAAAGCAGCAGCAGTTGCCTAACAAAAACCTCTCATAGGTTCGAGCGTCTACAGTGTGACACCGTTAAGTATTGTAGACAAACCCCAACGGTTGCTCTAGACGATCGTCTCTAGTCGGTTTTCTAGCTAAGACAATACTAGAGAATCCCACTGTTCGGGATAATGAACAGTTCCCGCTTGAGGATCAGAAAAGCTAAACCTGTGAGCGATCGGAGTACTAATACCTAATTTGGACACGGGTTCGACTCCCGTCAGCTCCATTCAAACCCAACAAGACATCCAGTTACGGCTGGATGTTTTTGCATTTAGGTGTAAACAATATATTCACGCTAAAGGTTCGTCGAACAAATCCATCAAACAAAAAAGAGGCGTGATCGTGCGACCGTGCCCCTCCAAACACACTTAAACCATTTTTATTCGACTACTTAACGGCAGTCGCTTTTACTTCTACCGTGTCTTCTGGGTTGTCATTGACGGCTGCAACCGTTTCTCCACCTTTGCGAGTCTTGACTCGTTCAAGCAACACTTGAGACACTTCAGCAATTAGCAGGGTGAGCAACAGACCATCATCGATTTGACCAATTCCGAGAATAGTATCTGGCAAAATATCAAACGGCATAACCAAATAGGCCAATGTGCCTAGAATAATCACCCAGCGATACTTCGAGTTGCGGATTGTGTTGCGATACCAGTCGTAAATCTTCATTGCTTTACCCTTGAATTGCTTTACCCTTTCAATAGTTTAATCATGTCAAACTTCTTCTAAAAAGTCTGGTGTGGAGATCCTGCTAATTATAGTGGGGCTGTCCGCCAATGGGAAATCTGGAATAGGAGGGAGACGATCGCGAAGCGTGCCAGAGGCAACTCCTCATCCCTCATCCCTGTTCTCGATCGCCAGCCTCGCTGCTCCTACGATTCCCGCTTGGTTGCCCAACTCTGCTTTTAGTAGCTGCAATCCTTTTCGAGAACTGGGCAGTACTCGCTGTTCAATTTCAGACCAAATTGCTGGAAAGAAAAACGCTGCACTTGCGCTGATGCCGCCACCAATGACGATCGCCTCTGGCGTTAATACATAAATGAGACTGCTTAAGCCAATGCCTAAGTCGCGACCGTAAAGTTGCCAAAACTCTAGCGCTGCTGGGTCTCCAGCCTGAGCGAGTTTTCCCAGATCTTCGGGTTCCTTTCCGGTGCGACGACGAATCGCCTGAATCGCCGTGTATTGCTCTAGAGAACCCTGGTTTCCACTATTGCAAGGCACACCATCGGGGTTGAGGGTAATCAGCCCCAACTCTGCGGCTGCGCCATCGTGCCCTACAAATAGCTTGCCATTTAGAATGATTGCCCCCCCAACCCCCGTTCCTAGGGTCAGCAGAATCAGATTTTGGAACGATCGCCCTGCCCCTAGCCAGGCTTCGCCCAATCCAGCACAGTTGGCATCATTCGCGAGTATGGTCGGCAATCCTGTCTTTTCTTCGACCCAATCCGCTAATGGAACCTGATGCCAACCAGATAAATTGATGGCTACCCTGGCAATGCGTCCGTGGGCATCGGTTGGGCCAGGTGTGCCGATGCCGATCGCTTCACTCTGACGATCAGCATCTATTAAATTGACGGCATCGACGATCGCGGCTAAAACTGCGGTAGGGGTTGCAGGTTGGGGAGTCGGCACAGTGAGGGATTGTAAACAAGTGCCACTGCGATCGAACCGCCCCGCCTTAATAGCCGTTCCTCCCAAATCAATACCCAAAACCTGCCCAGATTTTTGATGCTCACTCATCGTGTCTACAATCCATTCGCGTCAAAGACTGTAGACTTTATACCAGTTCTGACTCAAACGAGATATACTTTGTCAGGGCATAAAATTAAAGATTTTGGACGGGGTGCAGGGGTGGAACCCCTGGCTGGGGGCGCAGCCCCCACACC
>JAAUOZ010000348.1 GCA_012034655.1 Leptolyngbyaceae cyanobacterium CSU_1_3
ACGATCCAAAGACCAGAACCTAGAAACAGTAGGTTTTTTGACTGTTCCCAGTTGCTAGGGGAAGCATAGGCAACGGGCACTGCAACCACCATCACAAAAGAAAATATAACTAAAGCAGCTAGAGCAATCTGAAACAAAATTGACATTTCTTTTCTCCCAAATACAGCAAACAAACCCAACCTTGGCGGCGTATAGACTGCAAAATAAGACCAGCCCATGAAAGTAACCTATCAGAAAAATGGATCTGATTCTATGCCACACGACGGCAGATTTTGATGCGCTCGGTGCGGCAGTGGGGCTGACTCGTCTGCTGCCAGGGTCGCGGATCGTTTTGTCGGGGGGGGCACATCCGACGGTGCGAGATTTTCTGGCGCTGCATCGCAATGAATATGCCCTGATCGAGCGACGATCGGTGACGGCTGCTAGCATTCGTTCTCTGTCGGTGGTGGATACGCAAAAGCGCGATCGTTTGGGCAAAGTGGCGGAGTGGCTCGATCTGCCCAGTGTAACCATTACGATTTATGACCATCACCAGGCGGTCGATCGTGATATCCCCGCGACTCATCTGCACATTGAGCCAGTCGGAGCGACCACCACCCTGATCGTCGAGAAGCTGCAAGCGGCAGAAATTGCGCTCAACACCTCTGAGGCAACGGTGATGGCATTGGGGATTCATGCTGACACGGGTTCGCTAACATTTCAGCAGACGACGGCACGAGATGCGGCGGCTTTAGCCTGGCTGATGGCCCAGGGCGTGACCATGCGAACGATCGCCGACTATGCTGATTCCGGGCTTTCTCCGGTGCTGCAAGATTTGCTAAGTCAGGCGTTGGCAGAATTGCAGTCGGAGGAGATTCAGGGATATCGCGTTGCCTGGGTGGGATTGTATACGCCAGAGTTTGTGCCGGGTCTGTCTAGTTTGGCTTCTCGCTTGATGGAATTGACGGATGCGGATGCGTTGCTGTTGGCAAGTCACTACAGCCGCGGAACCCTCCCACAGGCGCAGTCAATCATAGAGGCACAGTCAAGCTCACAGTCAAGCTCACAGTCAAGCTCACAGTCAGATGGGGAGGCGTTGACGCTGATTGGTCGATCGCGCATCGAAGCCACAGATTGGAACCAACTCTTCAAGCCGTTGGGCGGCGGCGGACACTCCCAAGCGGCGGCCGTGACCCTGCGAGGGGGAGATCGGGAGGCGATCGTGGCTCAGTTGATGACTCAGTTTAAGGCGCAGGTTCCCCATCCCCCTACGGCACGAGAATTGATGTCTGCACCCGTTCGCACGATTCGCCCCGAAACGACGATCGACGAAGCCCAAAGAATTTTGCTGCGCTATGGGCATTCTGGGCTGTCTGTTGTGAATTCCCAGGGGCAACTGATCGGGGTTATTTCTCGTCGCGACCTGGATATCGCCCTGCATCACGGGTTCCACCATGCGCCGGTGGAAGGGCTATATGGCGACCAACTTGAGGACGATCGCCCCCCATACCTCGCTGCCCGAAATTGAGTCGCTGATGGTGACTTACGATGTCGGTCGTCTGCCTGTTTTAGAAGGGGATCGCCTAGTTGGGATCGTGACGCGAACCGATGTCTTGCGGCAGGTGGGGCAGCAGAGTGCATCAGCCTATCGAGAATCCCATCACCCTGCACACCTCACCCGACCCCCTATCCTCGGCAACTTGGTCGAACGGCTAGCCCCACAACTGCGCGAAATTTTGGCGATCGCCGCTCACCAGGCAGAAGAGCGCGGCTGGCATCTCTATCTGGTAGGCGGGGCGGTGCGCGATTTGCTGCTGGCAGACACCGATGAGTGGGTGATCATTACCGACATTGACCTAGTGGTGGATGGCTACCACCGATCGGCGGATGTCGGCGCGGGGGTAGAGTTGGCACGATCGCTGCAAAGCCTCTATCCCAAGGTGCGTCTAGACATTCATGGCAAGTTTCAGACGGCGGCTCTGCTCTGGCACAAAGATCCGATTTTTGACTCCTTATGGGTTGATATTGCCACCGCTCGTACCGAGTTTTATCCCTATCCGGCCGCCAACCCAGAAGTGGAGGCGAGTTCGATTCATCAAGATCTTTATCGGCGCGATTTTACGATCAATGCTCTGGCGCTGAGGCTTACCCAGCCCCGATCGGGCGAGTTGTTAGACTTTTTTGGCGGTATTTTGGATCTGCAATCTCAACAGATTCGAGTGCTGCATACCCACAGTTTTGTGGAAGACCCGACCCGCATCTACCGAGCCGTTAGGTTTGCGGTGCGGCTAGGGTTTGAGATTGAGCCACAGACCGAAGCCTCCATTCGCCATGCGATCGCCAGTGGCATTTACGAGCAAGTTCAAAATCGCCAAACGGCTGGTCGGGTAAGCGCTCCAGCGCTGCAAACACGCCTCAAGTCAGAACTCAAGCACATTCTGCAAGCCCCCTACTGGAAGGCCGCCCTACAAAAGTTGGCCGACCTGGAAGCATTGCGCTGTATCCATTCCACCTTATCGCTGGATGATTCACTCGCCTGGCAACTGCGATCGCTCGATCGTTGGCTGCGCTGCCTTGATCCTCGGCAAACGATCCCCCACTGGCAACTGTTGCTAGAAGGGTTAATTGCTCACCTCCAACCTGGTGATCGGGCCACGGTAGCCCAAAACCTGCAACTCTCTAGCGAGAGCCACGATCGCCTGACTCAGCTTGAAGCGGTGCAGTCCCATTTAATAGAAAACTTGCCCAGGTGCGATCGCCCCAGCCAACGCGCCAAACTGCTCAAGCCCTACGATTTTGCCATGCTGATGCTGATTGCAGCCCAAAGTCCGCGGCCGACTCGCAGGCAAATTTGGCGCTATCTGACCGTTTGGTCGCAGATCAAACCCACGATCACTGGGCGCGAACTCCAGCAATTGGGGTATAAACCTGGGCCGAAATTTAGGCAAATTTTGGATGATTTGTGGGCAGCCACTTTGGATGGGCAAGTGAACGATCGTCCCCAAGCCGAAGCCTACCTGGCAGAGCACTATCCCCAGCAAAACGACTGAAAAATTCCCGCTTCCTGATTCTGGGTAAAGCCCTCAGAAGGAGGTAGCATAGTCAGAACTGTGGCACGGGGACAGAGCAATGCAGCTAAGAACGGGGGCAACACTCCAGGGTGGCAAATACATCCTCAATCAAGCGCTGGGCAGCGAAGAATTTGGAGTCACCTACCTTGCAACTCAGACCTATCTCAATCAGGTAGTGGCGATCAAAACTTTTGATCCCAGTCTGCAAGTTACCCGAAATTTTCCTCAGCTTCATCAACGCTTTATCGAAGAAATTCGGCTATTAGCCAGAAGCCAGCACCCCAGCATCGTCCGCATCCTAGATTTCTTTCAGGAAGAAGGATTGCCCTTTGTCGTGATGGAGTATGTCCCAGGTAAGACGCTGGCTGAGGTAATCAAATCTAGAGGGGCATTGCCCGAAGCTGAAGCCATTCACTACATTCAGCAACTTGGCTCTGCATTAGAGATTGCTCATCGCAACGGGCTAGTGCATCGCAACCTCAAGCCACAAACGATCGTGCGCCGCCAGGGAACAGCCCTCGCCGTTTTGGTAGGGTTTGGCATTGCCCACGACCTCGCGCCCTCCGTCTCGCCGCCGCAGACTCGCATTTTTGACCTGAACGAATTCGCCCCCCCCGACGACTCCTGGACGGCCGACCACCGATTTGCGATCGACCTCTACGCACTCTCCACCATTCTCTACTACCTGCTCACCGCTCGTCTGCCGCTTCTGCCACTTCAACTTGACGCATCCTGGAACCCAGCCATCAAGCAAGCCATTCTCCGGGGCATAGCCAAAGATCCCAAAGTTCGACCCCAAACGATCGCCGACTGGCTGCGACTTTTGCCCCGGCAATCTCTTCCTCTGGCGGCCAGTCCGACGGCTCCCTCCCCCACGATCGCCTCGCCCTCCCCTCAGAGCACCCCCCAGACGAACAACGGTAAATCAGCCGCTCCCGCCCTCCCAAAGCCTCCCAAAATTCAGCCTGCATTTGCTGAGAATGGCAAATCTCTGCCAGCGATTCCCAAAACGTCTCCTCCTTCAGCGTCTACGCCCAAAACAGTCACTCCCCCAGCCCTCCTGAAAGGTCTCACGCAGGTTCCAGTTCGCCCCATACTCGATCGCCCTCTGCTGAGGGTGCTGGGCATCACCTCGGCGGCGGCGGCCTCGATCGGCATCGGGTTTGGCATTGCGCTACGGTTTAGTGCGGCGCAATCCCCTGGAGCCAGCATTTTTCACCCAGAGCAGGCGTTTCCAGCCAAAGATTGGAAAGGGACATTCAAGCCGCCGGATAATTTGGCGGATATCCCCCTCGAAAAACCTGACACCGCTCCTAACGCAACGAACAATCTGGCTGCCCCCGAACCCGTCGAAGCTCCAGAACCCAGCGCCCCAGAATACCGCAACGCACCTCCCCTGAAATCTACCTCGAACCGCCTCCCCCGAACCCGTCACTCCTCGACGATCGTCTCCTCGGCCCGCTCCACCTGTGGAGGTAGCTCCGCCTGCGATCGATCCCCCTGCTCCCGCCCCAGTGGTTCCCCCAGTGGTTCCCCCAGTG
>JAAUOZ010000063.1 GCA_012034655.1 Leptolyngbyaceae cyanobacterium CSU_1_3
CTGCAACCCCCGAACCAATCATCGCCGCCCCCCACCCACGAGCAACGCAACTCAGCTACAGCAGCAGAGTGCCAAACTTTTGCATCTACAGACCAACGTGGTGATCGAGATTCCGCCGGGCTTGCCCGTGATTCACCTGGGTAAACCCAACGATCGCATTCCACCCGATATCGATGTTTCTGGGTTTCCTGACTCAGAAATTGTTTCGCGAATTCATGCTGATATTCGCATTGAGGGAGATTCTCACTACATCGAAGATGTTGGCAGTTCAAATGGCACTTACATTAACAATGCGCCGCTACCTCTAGGAAATCGCCATCGCCTGCGATCGGGCGATCGTATTTCTCTGGGCAAGGGCGACAAAGTTTCCTTCCTGTTTCAATTTTCGTGAGTAGTTGATACGATAAGCTGCACCTATCTTTGAGAGCTTCGGTACTCTATTGGCTAAATTCTGGGATAACTTAGATGGAGAATCTTTCTTCTCTTGACCACTCAATTAGATTCAACTTTAGAATTGCAGAATTCCTAAGCGGTATTTTGGTTTGTCCGCATCTCCAGGCTCTACAGCGAACGTGATTACTCTGACCCTGTTGCACCCTGTCCAGTTTACCCCCGTTCAATGTTGGACTTTTGAGGATGAATCGCTCATTCGCATTGGGCGATCGACCGACAATCACGTCGTTCTCTACAGCGCGGTGGTGTCTCGGCATCACGTAGAAGTGCGCTGCGAAGATGATGGGTGGGTGGTTGTTAGTCTGGGTGCAAATGGAACCTACATGGAGGGTAAGCGAATCGAGCGAGTGCCCATCAGAAGTGGAATGGTGATTCGACTGGCGAGATCGGGCCCGAATATTCAAATTCATGTGGGTGTGTCGGCGAAGGCTGAAGCTAAGAAAATTACGGGCGATCGAACCATTTCGCAGCGCCGATTCGATCGGGAGGAAGATGCGGGCAAAGACTCGACGCAACCGTTAAATTCGTTTGGGGCAGGGGCACAGCCTCCCGATCGTAAGACTTCAATGGAGCCGCCAACGGGTATCGTTCCGGGTTCTAATGCCCCCTGTGCCCATGCGCGCAAAACTCCCGATCTGCGGTTTTGTATTGATTGTGGCGTGCCGCTCAAGATTCAGCAGGTGATTGGCAACTATCAGGTTGTCAAGTTGCTGGGTCAGGGCGAGATGGGCAGCACGTTTTTGGTGTGGCGAGATGGAAAACATCTGGTTTTGAAGACTCTCAATGCTGGCTGGCGGAGCAATGCGAGGGCGTTAGAACGGTTTGCAGAAGAGTCGAAAGCGCTCAGTCGGCTCCGTCATGCAGGGCTGCCGCAGTGGCGCGACTTTTTTGTGGAGGCAGGGCAACCCTATCTGGTGATGGAGATGATCTACGGTCGATCGCTGCATCAGCAGGTGACGAAGTGGGGAGCCGTGCCTCAGAAGCAGGCGATCGCCTGGATATTAGAGCTTTGCAAAGTTTTGGAGTATCTGCACGGGCAAACGCCTTCGGTGCTGCATTGTGACATTAGGCCAGAGAATCTAATTCGGCGATCGACCCCGACGGCGATGCACGAGGTGGCGCTGATTGATTTTGGAGGAGTCAGAATTGTCGGGTTGCAGTCGGGGTTGCGGTTGGGGTCGATCGGCTACATCGCACCAGAACAGCAAAAGGGCATCACCACACCCGCGTCTGATTTATATTCTCTAGGCGCAACGCTGGCGTTTTTGCTGTCTGGGCAAGAGCCAGACGCATTCTATCGCTACCGAGAACAGGGGCATCGGTTCTATCCAGAGTATGTGCCGGGGCTAACGCCGATGGTGGCGCAGGTTGTGCGGAAGTTGACCAACCCAGAGCCGAGCGATCGTTATGGTTCTGCTCAGGAAGTAGCGGAGGCATTGCGAGAAATTGCTTAGGAACGTGGGTTCAATCAAGTCGCAGATGGCTTAGTCGATTTCTAGTAAGCAAATGACCCGCTGTCTTCGACTACGCTCAGCCAGTTTGCGCCCTAGTCTAAACCACATCAGTCAGGTTCAACTGACTTCGGCATCGTTAGCCTCGATTTGTCATCTGGGGCGGAAGGAGGGTGCTGAGGAACTGATGAGGATGAACCAATTGGCTGTCCTTCACAAGTTCCTCAACTTTTTGCCTACAACTAAGTAGGTAGATGGAATTAAACTTAAGACCCTCATCTCTCCCGCAAAGCGTGGCAGAGGCAACCCCTCCTCCCTGCCTATGAAGTGGTGGCCAAGCTTACGCCGAGGTCTACTAGTCTGGTAAACGATATGCCTCTTCACTCACAATCTGCCTCTGTTCACTTTGCTTCGCAGTCTTGTCCAGCGATCTTTCATATTGAAGGAGTTACCAAAGTATATCGAATGGGAGATATTGAAGTTCATGCCCTACGATCGCTGGATCTCGATTTCTATGAGCGTGAATTCGTTGTGTTGCTCGGCCCTTCAGGCAGTGGCAAATCGACACTGCTGAATATTCTGGGCGGCTTAGATGTGCCTTCCAGTGGGCATCTTTATTTTCGCAATCAGGATCTAACTTATGCAAGCGATGCAATTTTGACTCGATTTCGACGAGACTATGTTGGATTTATTTTTCAGTTCTACAATTTGATTCCTAGCCTTACTGCCCGCGAAAATGTAGCACTCGTAACGGAGATTGCGCGGCGGCCGATGAAGCCAGAGCAGGCATTAGAATTGGTTGGGCTGCACGATCGCTTGGATCATTTTCCAGCCCAGATGTCGGGTGGAGAGCAACAACGGGTGGCTATTGCGCGGGCGATCGCAAAGCGTCCTGAAGTCCTGTTATGCGACGAGCCGACAGGCGCATTAGACTATCAGACTGGAAAATTAGTCCTCGAAGCCTTGGCACAGGTAAATCGAGAATTGGGAACCACAACTGCTGTCATTACTCACAATGCAGGAATCGCAGGCATGGCAGATCGGGTGATTACAATGCGGAGTGGTGAAATTATAAATATCCAATCTAATGAACATAAGCTAGCCCCATCCCAATTGGAGTGGTGATGAATGCACTGAACTACAAACTGCTAAGAGATCTCTGGAAACTGCGGGGACAGGTGATTGCGATCGCCCTTGTGGTTGCCTGCGGCATTGCAATCTTTATCGCCATGATTAGTACCTACCAATCGCTCGCCACATCTCAACTCGCTTACTATCGGCAATATCGATTTGCTCAAGTGTTTGCTCAACTCAAACGCGCTCCCGAAACCCTTATTGAGCAAATTCAGGCAATTCCGGGGGTGGCACAGGTTCAATCGCGTGTGGTCATGGACGTAACCCTGGACGTTCCGGGGCGTAAAGAACCTGCGATCGGGCGACTCGTTTCCTTGCCAGAGCAGCAAACCCCAATTCTCAATGATGTGTTTATACGTCAAGGACGCTACATCGAACCTAGACGGGCAGAAGAAGTGATGGCTAGTGAGGCATTTGTAACTGCAAACCACCTTAAGCTAGGCGATCGAGTCGGCGCGATCATCAATGGACGTTGGCAACAATTAAACATCGTAGGCGTTGGGCTTTCACCAGAATATATATATGAAATTCGAGGCGGCGATGTGTTGCCAGACAATCAACGCTTTGGTGTATTTTGGGTGGGCAGAAAAGCCTTGGGAACCGCGTTTAACCTCGACGGAGCTTTTAACGATGTGGCCCTTTCGCTCACACCTCAGACAAATCCTCAAGCGGTAATTTTTCAGCTCGATCAACTCTTGAAACCTTACGGTGGATTTGGAGCCTATGAGCGGGCCGATCAGATCTCTAATCAATTTATCTCAGAGGAAATCAGTCAACTCAGATCTCAAGCGATCATTGTCCCTAGCATTTTCTTAGGAATTGCTGCTTTTTTTGTTGCACATTCTACTCTCTCGGTTGATTGGCACTCAGCGCGATCAAATTGCCATTCTCAAAGCATTTGGGTATGGCAATTGGAATATTGGTTGGCATTTCTTAAAGTTAGTTTTAGTGATTGTATTTTTGGGCGGTGCGATCGGCATGGGAGCAGGGCTATGGCTCGGTTCAGGGCTAGTACAACTTTACACACGCTACTATCATTTTCCAGTTTTAAACTATCAAGTTAGTTTGGCATTGATTGCTGGCACGATCTCGATTAGTGCAAGTGCAGCTATTATGGGCGCATTTGTGGCGGTGAAACATGCGATTTCTTTACCTCCAGCAGAAGCGATGCGCCCTGAGCCTCCTGCTCATTTCCGTCAAACCTTAATGGAACAATTGGGCTTACAAGGCTTGTTGTCACCCGTGGGACGGATTATTCTGCGGAATCTAGAACGTAAGCCAATTCAAGCACTCTTATCGATCGTGGGTATTGCACTGGCGATCTCAATCCTCATTGTTGGGCGAGCTTCTCAAGATGTCGTTGACTATCTGATTAATGTTCAATTTCGGTTAATGCAGCGTGAGGATGTCACTGTTATTTTCAATGAACCTCGTTCCTCACGGGTGCGCTACGACGTTGAACATTTACCAGGCGTTCTCTACTCAGAACCATTCCGCAGTGTAGCAGTTCGATTTCGCAATCAACAATATACCCATCAACTTGGAATCTTGGGACTGGAAACATCAGGACAATTGCGTCAATTGGTCGATCGCGATCTAAATATAATTGATCTACCAGTAGAAGGGGTCTTACTGACAACCAAACTAGGGGAGATGCTACACATTCAGACGGGGGAAACATTAACTGCCGAAGTTTTAGAGGGCGATCGCCCAGTTCGGAGTGTGGTAGTTGCCGGATTTGTCAATGATTTAGTGGGCTTATCTGCCTATATGAATCGCAATGCCCTTAACCATCTCATGCAGGAAGAAACTATAATTTCTGGAGCTTATCTTGCTGTTGATTCTTCTCAGCTAGACAATCTCTATACCTTGCTTAAACAAACACCCGCGATCGCCAGTGTCAACCTTCGCAAAACTACAATTGAACGCTTTCAGCAAACGATCGCAGAAAGTCGGCAAATTATGAATATCATTCAAGTTACGTTTGCCTGCATTATTGCATTCGGCGTTGTTTATAATTCGGCTCGAATTGCCTTATCAGAACGCAGTCGAGAGCTAGCAACCCTTCGGATTATTGGCTTTTCGCGGGTTCAGATTGCGGTCGTGCTACTCGGCGAACAAGCTGCCCTGACGATCGCAGCCATTCCGGTTGGCTTTATCTTAGGGTATGGATTAGTCGTTTTATTGTCGTTCGCATACAACTCAGAACTCTATCGATTGCCGCCAATTATTTCCTCTGCAAGTTATGCCTTTGCATTTATCGTAGTCACGATCGCGGCTCTGCTTTCGAGCCTATTAGTACGTCGTAAACTAGATCACCTCGATTTGGTTGCAGTGTTAAAAACTCGCGAATAATCCCCATCTTCACAACTTCCTCAACCTTTTTTTCTAGAGTAGGCATCATCCGCTTATTTCATCTTCTGGTCAATTGCCATGAAGCAGTTATCTCGACAGGAAAAGTCTATCCATCAGCCATTAATAGAGGAGCAAAGCAATAATTCGTCTCTCCCTCCAAAACGATTTCCAAAACGGCTGGTGTATCTTGCAATCGCGATTGCAACATTTATGTCGGTTGTGTGGGCATTTCGCCCAATTCCCATTTCAGTTGAAACGCTCCCCGTGACTCGCGGAGAACTACAAGTGACGGTGAATGCAGAAGGCAAAACGCGGATTCGCGATCGCTTTATCATTTCGGCCCCGGTGAGTGGTCGCCTAACGCGCATTAACCTGGAGGCGGGCGATCGAGTCAAACCTGGAACGGTCATCGCGCAGATTGAACCCTTAGCCCTAACTGCTCCTGTTCAAGAAGCCCTCGGACGGCTTGCAGAAGCGCGGGCCCAGCGAGAAGGTGTTGCCACTCAACGCCCCAAAGCCGCCACCCTAGCGCAGGCAAAAACTCGAATTCAGGCGGCTCAAGCCACACAACACCAAGCAGAAGCAACCGTTGCCCAAGCTCAAGCTGCATTAACCCAAGCCCAGCGCGATCGTCAGCGTGCCCAACAGATAGCAGCAGATGGCGTGATTTCTCGAAGCGATCGCGAAGCCGCAGAACTCACCGAAATCACACGAGCCAAAGCATTAGAAAGCGCCACACTAGCTGCAAAAGCGGCAGCAGCAGAAGTTGAAGTAGCGCGGGCCGCTCTCGTGGTTTGCAGGCTGAAGCACGCGACCCAGACTATTTACTCAAAGTATATGACGCACAAATTGCCAGTGTAGAAGCAGACCTCACAAAGCTAAAAGATGAAGCTGAACGAACTGAGATTCGATCCCCTAGTAGGGGGCAAGTTTTACGACTGTTACAAAAAAGCGCCCAATTCGTCACCGCTGGAACGCCACTGCTCGAAGTTGGCGATATCTCAAAGCTAGAGATTGTGATTGATGTATTGTCTGCTGATGCACTCAAGATCAAACCTGGCAACAGAATTTTGGTGCAAGCCGGATCGGGAATGCCAATGCTACAAGCAAAAGTTCGATATATTGAACCTTCAGCATTTACTAAGGTTTCGGCCCTAGGAGTCGAAGAACAACGAGTCAATATTATTGGCGATTTTCTCAATGCTCCTGCGTCTCTTGGAGATGCCTATCGTTCTGATGTTCAAATCGTAGTGTGGCAAAATTCAGATGTCTTGAAAGTGCCCTTGAGTGCATTGTTTCGATGCGATCAAGCTTGGTGTGTGTTTGGCATTCGTCAGGGGAAAGCAGAGCAGCGATCGATTAGCATTGGGCATCGTGGATCATTCGAGGCAGAAGTTCAACATGGGTTGCAACCCAAAGAATTAGTCATTTTGCACCCCAACGAGCAAATCAGAACTGGAACATTAGTTCAATCCCTATGACTTGCTTCTCCCCAAGCGTTCCTTCAAGACTGCCAATGTCAGATCTTGGATCGCTAAGTTAATATTCCCTACCCATAGTCTGTCAAATTTTTAGCATTCTCTAATACTCCGACAGAGAGTTTTGCAATGGAGAAGCCCCATAGAAGTGATAATTGGCAGTGTAACTCACACGAACCTCTGCCTTTTCGTGGGCACGATCGCATCCCTTATCCGGTGCTTTGCCACCCTGAGTTTGCACACGTTGAATCCAATTAACAGGACTAAATTTGCCTGTCCCTTGATGAGATTTTACTTGCAGTAGGAGCCAGGGAATGTCATTTTGATCAGGCGCAGGTGTCTTCTCTTGAAGATGCCCGGCGATTTTGCTGCCGTCGTTTGCTTCCCAGGTCGGCCCGCCATAATGCTTGCCCGATCGTTGCCCCCGATCGTCGAGCAACACTGCATCAGGCGCTTTGAGCACCCACTCAAACTGAGTCGGATTGTTTGTTGCCTTACATTCATAAATTTGTGAACCCTGAGCCGCCAGCTTAAATAGAAGCTGTTGATCAGACGGTGCTTGTAAGTTTTTGGGAATCTGCAAGTCAGGGGTGGCGTGAGCCGAGAGATTCAACAGTCCCAAACCAACTAACGCAAGCGCAAAGCTCAATGATGGTTGCATGGCAGCCTCCTAGTCGTGTTGAGCAGTTACACGAGCGATCGCTCAATTTTATGCAGGGGCAGTCAGTAAAAGCTAAAATCTTCAGATGGCTAGCATTCTGTCTGCTATGGCTGTCTCAAGGTCTCAAGGTCTCAAGGTCTCAAGGTCTCAAGGGGAACTGACGTGAAAAAACTTACATCGCGATCGCGCCTTCAGCAAAGATTCAAATTTATCGCAGTTGCAATCTTGAGTTTTCTGCTTCTGGTCGCTCCTGTGCAGGCCGATCCCATCAGTCCTCAACTCGAAGACCAAGTATTGCAAATTATTCGCAAGCACCCCGAAGTGATTCTCGAATCGGTACGGGTCTATCAACAAAAGCAGCAGGCAGCCCGCCAGCAGGCCCAACAGTCCTTTGTGCAGAATATGAAGACCAATCCGAGAGCAATTATTGGTCAATCTCCGACAAGGGGCGCTCAAGCCGGAAAGATTGTTCTAGTCGAGTTTTCTGACTTTCAGTGCCCCTATTGTGCGGCAGCCCATACGACACTCAAGCAATTTATGAACAAGCACGGCAACGAAGTAACTCTGGTTTACAAACATTTTCCACTCACGACGATTCATGCTGAAGCCATGCCTGCGGCTAAGGCCGCTTGGGCCGCCGGGCAGCAGAACAAATTTTGGAATTATCACGATGCTTTGTTCAGCAACCAAAGCCAACTCGGAGAAGCGTTTTATCAGGAGACTGCCAAAAGTTTGAGGTTAGATTTGAAGCGATTTGAGCGAGATCGCACTAGCAAAACGGCTGAGGCGGCGATCGCTCAAGATATTGAAATGGCAGAGAAGTTAGGAGTGAGTGGGACACCGTTTTTTGTGATGAATGGGGCGGTGTTATCGGGTTCTGTGGAGTTGTCAGAATTGGAAGCAACGCTTGCTAAGGTGAAAAAGGAATGAGGGGTTGCCCAGGCGCTATGGGAACGGGCGGAGGAAATTTTTAGAGATGCCTCGATTTTTAAGGGCTGATCGATAACGCCTGGCTAGGGTAGTGGCAAATATGACAGTAGAGAGGATTGGGTGGTGAGAGAGATGAAGTGTGTGTGGGTCAAGGCTGTGCTCGTCGTGGGTCAGCAATTTGCGATCGCCTTGGTAATGGCTGGTATGACGGGTGGGGCGGCGATCGCTCAAAATCGAATTTATGCCCCCATCCCGATTGTGTCAGGAAAGGAAATTTCAGATCTGCTGTCTGAGGTAGACATTCCCACGGGGCAAGGAAATTTTGCGCGAGATTACTTGATTCAACTGCAAGCGGGGGATCAGATCTCGATCGATTTGTCATCAGATATGTTTGATACGATCGTGACGTTGATGACAACAAAAGGCGATACGGTGGCCGAAAATGATGATGGAATCGATGGCACAACCAATTCGCTTTTGTTTACGCGCATCAATAAATCAGGCAATTATGTAATTCGGGTAAAAGCATTTGGCGAGACGGTGGGCGGTTCATTCAAGCTCAAGTTGACGAGGCTAAAACCTTCAAACTAGAGGTCTGTCAAGAATTTTGGCGTTGCTGAATGAAGGGATGAATGGCCCTCCTCACGAAGTGGCGCGATCTGAGATGAGGTTTTTAACTTGGAGTTTTAACCTGGAGTGAAATTTTCTCAACTTGTAGAGCTAATGGACACTCTAAGAACCGTCCCAAACAATCCCTCGCTACGAAAAAAATTAGTGAAAATAACATTAAGCGTTTAACTGTCCCGATGCCCGTGACCTACTTTAGGTTGTGGGCAGTTTTATTTTAAAGGGAGAAACCCAAACAGCGAGGACTCTCAAGCACTGGCAAGAATCTCCCTCCTTAGGCGAGTGGTTTGTCAGTTTTGAGTTTGTGCCTTCGGGGAGGGGAGGGTTGTTATTTTGTGATGTTATTTTGTGATGTTATTTTGTGAGCTAAAAATTCACAAAATAAGTCTTGACAGACCACTAGAACTGCCAAGCTCATGCACCTTCGAGGCTGCTAAGCAGGTTCTACAGGCACAACTGGCTCTATAGGCTGCCCGATCGCTCCTCGCACCCGTCGGCTGAACTGTAGCCTGAGCCATTGTGGGCACAGGAGCAAAACCAGACAGAGCATAGGCTTGCGCGGCTCCCATATTCACATTCCACCCCAGATCGCGCAATGCTGCCAGCGTCAACTGACTCGTCGGAACCGAGACACCGGGCGTTTCTGCGAAGGGAGTCATTAATTCAGTGTCAAAGCGGCCCTCATCCCAGTGGGCAAAGATTTGAGCCTCGATCGGAATTGCCATCTGGGTAAACGTTTTCAGCAACTCGCCATAGACCCAGCCTGCGTAGGTGTTGGCTCGATAGGTGGTGGTGGTGCGATCGATCAGGGTTTTGCCAACCTCAAAAATCGTGCCCCCAGAGTTCGCAAATCTCACGGGTTCCCAGAGCGTCCCCAACCCCAAAATATGACCCAACTCATGGACCATAATGTCTCGCAAATAACCCGGATTGGCATTAAACTCGGCCAATCGCCGCAGATTGATCGTGCTGATGCCACCACTAATTACCAGATTGGGGCCATCTAGATCGAACTGCGGCCCCGAAAGTGCCAAAGTGCCGGTGTCGGGCGAACCGTTGGCAGTGGTCAGACTTTCCCCCCGAATCACCAGATCTAAGCGATTGGAACGAGTGATCGCACTGCGAGAGATGATCAGACTCTCCCAAAATTCAGCCGCAGAGGCGATCGCATCTCTGGCCGCCTGGGTGAGAGCGCTCAAGCTTTGCCCAAAGGTAATGCCAAACTCAAACGCCTGGCTGTCACTTACTGCGGGGGTAAAGCCTGTAGCCAGCGAGTAGTTTGCCGTCTGCCCGTTGTAGCCCATCACCTGCACAAAGTAATCTCCCGCCGCCAAAAATCGTCGAATGGATTCATTCGTGCTGCCTCGCTCCCACTGCCACGCCAGGATTTCACCAGGGTCGATCGCGCCATTCTGATTTTTGTCTTGCAGAAGTCGCACGTCGGCATCGCCCGTTAGCCCCGCTAGACTGGCCGTAAAGACACCCGATTGGGCAAGATTAAATCGATAAAAGTCGTTGGGGTCAGTGGCAGTGACCAAGCCATTGAGCGATAGAACCGCAGAAGCCTCGATCGGGGCGGTCGCCAGCGCATCCGCTGCTGTGATGGCGACTCGGCTGTCGGTTGTCACCGAAAGGGCAGGAGTCAATGCGGGTGCGGCGATCGCTTTGAGGAAACCCACCATCTGCAAGTTGGGTGCAGCATTAGGCAGGGAGACAGTGTTGGCGATCGCCCTTCCATTCATCAGCCAGAGGGTGTTGTCTCCGGTGACGGTGTTGCGCCAAACAATGTCACTTTGCCCATCGCCATTGAAGTCTCGTGCACCGATGATTTGCCAGTTTACGCCCAGGAGTCACAGGGGTTAGAACGGGCTGATCGACCACGATGTTGCCATTCATTACCCACCAGCGATTGTCTCCGGTGGCGGAGTCGCGCCAGAGCAAATCAAGCTGGCCGTCGCGGTTGTAGTCGCCCACTCCGACAATTTTCTTCGTCAGTGTTGGCTCGGCGGGCAGCGAGGCGATCGAAGCGATCTCAGCCCCATTCATCAGCCACCAGCCGTTGTTTCCATTTGCTGTGTTGCGCCACAGCAGATCTACCTGCCCGTCGCGGTTATAGTCACCTGTGCCGACGATCTGCCAATTGAGATCTGCGACAGGCGTGAGAAAGCTAACAGATTGAATGCGGTTGCCACTCATCACCCACCAGGCGTTTTGCCCACTGACACGGTTGCGCCAGAGAATGTCGTCTTGCCCGTCGCCGCTAAAGTCTCCGGTTCCCACAATGCTCCAGTTCAGATCGGTGATGGGGAGACTGGGGTTGAGAAGGCGATCGTCTATCTGCGTGGTTCCTTCAATGATCCAAGAAGTGGTGGCTCCGTTGGTGGTGTCATACCAGAGAATCTCTAATTTGGGCGCAGTCTGAACGGCGGCCCGCTTGAGAAGGGAGCCATCGGGTGACGATGCACTCAAGCGACTGTAGGTTTCTTGGCTCAAGCGATATTCGTCTTGCAGAGGGCCACGATCGAGCAGGTCACGGGCGGTTTGCAGCCCACCCTCCTGAGTGCGCGCCGTTGCGGTGAGATCATTTCTAGTCATGGCGATCGCCCCTTACTCGAAATATTTCTCTAAAAAATATCTCTCTAAAGTTGCTAGATCGCTCCAGTCGCCCGTGGCAAAAAGAACAGCTTGAATCTTGGCTCACATCAAACACAATGTCACCTATTACAGATTCACGCTTTGAGCCTATACCCTGACTGTTGTGTCTCTAAGCGAATTCCGTCGTATTTACTAGTCGTATCGATTACGGGGCTGACTGGATAGATGCTGAAGTTCAGAATAACTGAAATTTAGATCGATAATTTTAGATCGATGTAGATCTATCAAGAGATGAAGTCTCTCAGTATTCACTCACTCATTGTAATCGACCGAACCCAGTAGTAACTGAGCAAACCCAGTAAATTCCGACCTGATTTGATGAAATTTTAATAAAGGAAGGGTAGATTTACAGGCAAAGCACTGGTTCAGATGCAGAATGACAACCCCCTAAAACCAGGCGAAAAGTTTAGAGCAGGCGAAAAATCAAAGGGTAGCGGTAGGGTTTACCTGGTTGCCCCAAGGTGTAGACGATCGCCAAAATGGGCATGACAAAACTGGCAACACCCAGCAAAATCAGCAGAGGAATGCCGATCGCCACTAAGATCAACAGCGCAAAAAACACCGCATAGAGGTATAAATTAAGGTGAAAGTTGATGGCTTCTTTGGCGTTTTCTTTGACGATCACATCTTCTGAAATAAACAAAATCGCAATAGGGATGCCGATCGCCACGATCGTGGAACTAATAAAAATTGAGCCATGAGACAGCGCAGACAGCAGCTTTCGTTGAGCAAAATCTTCCATAATCCAGGTTTCCAGATAAACGAAGCGGTACAGAAATCTTCAACCTTTCAAGCTTCACGGGCAAGGCGGCGGTTTCCCGATCGCAAACCCTCCAAATCTCAGGGTTTCGGCTCCTTCCTAGATTGTTTCTTGATCGCAATCTCTCACGTCATGCAGAGCTTTCCCGTTATCTTGAAAGAGTATCGCTCACCCTCTACACTTTCTTGAATCTACCCTCCCCACCTAAGCATGTCCACTGAACTCCAAGCTGAATTGCAAGCAGCAGTCGATCGGCGGCGAAATTTTGCCATCATTTCGCACCCTGATGCTGGAAAGACAACCCTCACCGAGAAACTACTGCTCTACGGAGGCGCAATCCACGAAGCCGGAGCCGTGAAAGCTCGTCGTGCCCAGCGTCACGCTACCTCTGATTGGATGGAGATGGAGCAACAGCGGGGGATTTCGATTACCTCCACGGTGCTGCAATTTGAGTACCAGCAGTGTCAGATTAACCTGCTCGACACCCCAGGACACCAAGACTTCAGTGAAGATACCTATCGCACCCTGGCCGCTGCCGACAATGCGGTGATGTTGATCGACGCTGCCAAAGGGTTAGAGCCGCAAACCCGCAAGCTGTTTGAAGTCTGCAAATTGCGATCGCTGCCCATTTTCACCTTCGTCAACAAGCTCGATCGTCCGGGGCGCACCCCCCTGGAACTGATGGACGAAATTGAGCAGGAGTTGGGCTTGCAGACCTACGCGGTCAATTATCCGATCGGCACAGGCGACCAGTTCAAAGGAGTGTACGATCGTCGCGAACAAAAGATTCACCTCTTTGAGCGCAGTGTGCACGGTCGGCGGGAGGCGATCGATACAGTCATCGATCTGGGCGATCCACGGGTAGAAGCTCTGCTGGACAAAGACTTGTATTACCAGTTCAAAGATGAATTAGAACTCATCGAAGGCGCAGGCCCAGAATTAGACCTAGAAGCCGTGCATCGCGGCCAGATGACTCCTGTTTTCTTCGGCAGCGCCATGACCAACTTTGGGGTCGAGCCGTTTCTCAACGCCTTTCTCGATTACGCCCTCAAGCCTGGTGGCCACACCAGCACCCAAGGAGAGATTGAGCCGACCTATCCAGAATTTTCGGGGTTTGTCTTCAAGCTGCAAGCCAACATGGACCCCAGACACCGCGATCGGGTCGCCTTTGTGCGAGTTTGCTCTGGCAGATTTGAGAAAGATATGACGGTGAGCCATGCTAGAACGGGCAAAACCGTGCGGTTGTCTCGTCCTCAGAAGCTCTTTGCCCAAGATCGGGAGGTAATCGAAGAAGCCTATCCTGGCGATGTGATTGGTCTAAACAATCCGGGGGTGTTTGCGATCGGAGACACCATTTACAACGGTCAAAAGCTCGAATATGAAGGCATTCCTTGCTTCTCACCCGAAATTTTTGCCTACCTGAGAAACCCCAACCCGTCTAAGTTCAAGCAGTTTCGCAAAGGTGTCTCAGAACTGCGAGAAGAAGGGGCTGTGCAAATCATGTATTCTGCCGACGATGCCAAACGCGACCCAATTTTGGCGGCTGTGGGGCAACTGCAATTTGAAGTGGTGCAGTTTCGCCTGCAAAACGAGTATGGGGTCGAAACCCTGGTCGAATTTTTGCCTTACACCGTAGCCCGTTGGGTGGATGGCGGCTGGGAAGCGTTACAGAAGGTGGGTCGTGTGTTTAATACCTTTGCCGTCAAAGACAGTTGGGAGCGTCCGGTACTCCTCTTTCGCAACGAATGGAACTGCCAGCAACTCCAGTCTGACCACCCTGAGTTAAGGCTAAATGCGATCGCCCCCGTCGTTTCCGGCAAAGAACCGACCTCAATTTAGAAGCAACATTTAGGAGCAACGCCAGAGAATTAAATTGGGCAAGTTAACCGCGACGCACAACAAAGGGTATCCTGAATTCGCTGTGAATCCACTGAAACGCCATGACCTTTTCCCCCGATCGGGCTGATCAGATCCTGGAAGCAGGACTGGCAGCCGCCAAGCAGAGCAACTATCCAGAGGCAATTCAACTGTTAGAGCGATTTCTGGTCGCTCAGGCGGGGGCACTCCATCATCCTGGAGCAATCAAGGCGCAGATGGCGCTGGTCGTCGCCTATGGACGTAGTGGACAGTCGAAAAAAGCTGCCCAACTTTGCCGAGAACTCAACCGCAGCGAGAATGCCAAAGTCAGGGCATGGGCGACCCAGGCGTTGGGAGAAATTTGGGAAAAAGGTCAACGTGGATCGGCAGAGGTCGAAGGGACGGGGTTCGTCCCTCTGGTAGAGATGCCCCAACCGCGTGGAGAGCGGCGATCGGTCTTCATTCCACCCACTGAGATGAATGAGACGAGTGCGCAATTCTTGGGAGAGCCGGAGCTTTTAAGTAGCGAGGAGCCAACGCAGCCGCTCGATCGTCCTGTTGCGTCTCTAGCTGCTCCCCTTGACCCGCCCGCCACTGCTACATCTCGCCCCCAGCGCTGGCAACCACTCAAGAAAATTAGTCCGGCTCGGCTGCAACGGGCAGAAATGGGAACGGCGGTCGTCCTCTTTCTAACCCTCTGCGGACTGTGGGCCGCGATCGCCGCGCTTCCGATTTATTGGACTCAGTTCGCCACCACTGTGCTCAAATGGAACGCTTACATTCCGCCCTTCAGAATTCCTTTTCTGGCGATTCTACTGGCTTTGGCGTTGCTCTTTCTGCTGTCGCCCTGGGTTTTGGATGCCCTACTCAAAAAGTTGTATGGGATGAAACCCCTCTCCACCCAAACCCTGGCCCACTTCAGCCCAGAGTCGCATCGGCTGCTTCAGCGCGTTTGCCAGCAGCAGAGAATCTCGCTGCCTCAGTTGAACGTTTTGCCCACCGAAACACCCCTTTCTTTTACCTACGGGTGTCACCCCAAATTCGCCCGTGTCGTGGTCAGCCAGGGCTTGCTGGATCATTTAGACGACAACGAAATTGCGGCCATCTACGCCACCGAACTGGGACACATTCTCTCTGGTGACTTTAGTTTCATGGCCTGGGTGACGGTTGTGTTGCAACTTCCCTATACCCTCTATTGGCAAGCAGCCGAAGCTGGAAATTGGCTCAGAAGCAAAAGTGCAGCGCGTAGGCGAGAAGTCCCCATTGTCGCCACCCTGCTTAGCATCGCGGCTGATCTACTGGCGATCGTCTCCTCCCTCAGCTACGGACTCTACTGGCTCCTGAGAAATTCAGGATTGTGGCTCTCAAGACAGCGCGTAGAATATGGTGATCATACAGCCGCCAACCTCACAGGCAACCCCAACGGACTCACCCGCGCCTTGCTCAAAATTGCCGTAGGAACTGCCCAAACCCTCCAAAAGCATCGCCAAACGGACTATTTGATCGAAGGCTTCGATTTACTAACGCCCCTGGGATGTCTGACGGCAATTCATCTGGGCAGTCTCTATCCTCATGGGTCGCTGAGGTCTCTACTAGAGTGGGATCTGACCCATCCCGATCGTCACTGGCTGGGGCTAAACAATTCTCATCCGTTGATGGGCGATCGCCTGCAACGTCTGACCAGCTACGCCCACCACTGCCAAGTCAACCCCGAACTCGATTTAGAGTTTGCCACCGCCTCGACCCCTCGCCACCGCAACACGCTCTTGCTTCAGGGTGCGCCGTTTTTTGGCACCCTTTTGGGCTATGTCATGGCTCAACTGCTCTGGTTTTCTGCCCAGATTCTCTACCGATTGGGCGTTCAGCAAATTACCTGGCTGGCCAGCGATTATGACTTGTTTGCCAGCTTTATGCTGCTTGGGTTTGGGTTGGGGACGTTTTTGCGGTTTAATAGCTTTTTCCCAGACATTCAGGGCATTGAAGCATCGGATATCGCTACGCCTCAGACGCTGCCAGAGTGGTTGGCAAACCCTGCTGCGCTGCCGATCGACAGTCAACCCATTTGCCTCGAAGGTACGCTGATCGGGCGATCGGGCATTGGCAACTGGCTGGGGCAAGACCTGATTTTGCAAACCGCCACAGGCTGCATCAAACTTCACTACCTCTCGCAGCTTGGAGCGATCGGCAACCTGCTTCCGCCGCGCCCTGCCGATTTTGTCCATCACTCGGTGGTGGTGACGGGCTGGTTTCGTCGGGGGGCAACTCCCTGGATCGACGCAGACACCCTTCGCACCTCCACGGGTCGCAGTCTGCATAGTGGACACCAGGCTTGGTCTACTCTGCTCGCTGGAGCCGCCATTTTTGTGGCGATCGTTCTCATTCTCTAGCAATTTTGTTAGAGCGATCGTCCTGGCGAACTAACCAACCCTATCAATGGGCGAATACGCTGAGGTTGCAAGATTTTTAGACCCTCAAAAATTTTGACGAAGCAACTATTCTTTAGTCGAACATGTAAAGAATAGTTGCAATTTTCGATCTTATAATGTTACATTTCTTAACAAGAAGTCTGGTCTGCCTCAATGTGACCTCAGCCCTCTATCGGGTAGGTTGTCTAGATTGATGGCCTTGGTATCAGTTTTTCTCCCAACACAGCAAGCTGACCAGCCGATCGAAACGGCTGGTTTTTATTAGGCTCCTTCCTGTAAAACAACTGCCTAATTACGACGCAGGAGGTAGAACAAAAGGCGTAAATCTGCCTGCAACCCTCCCTCAGTGCAGTCCAGCATGGTAACTTAGTGAATGGCATGAACATTCTGGGGAAGCAGTGAAAAGGTGCTCAACCTCAACCCTCCAGCCGTGATTGAAAACTCCGTAGCCAGATTTCAGTGAGCGAAGTTTTGTACCTGTTGCAGCCCGATCGCCCCCTGAAATCGTTGTTAAAAGCAGGCTATCTGCGTTGTCAAGGTTGACCAGGGGAAGAGCTTGGTGATTTCTAAGATGTCTGTCTAGCCCGTCCTCAGCCAACATCAGTCAACGCTCTCAACGCAAGTGTACTAGGATCAAGTCTGGAGGTGTCCAATATGTCCATTCGTCTCTATGTCGGCAATTTGCCAGAAGATCTGACTCGGCAAGAACTCGAAGCCGTTTTCGCGGAAGCGGGTGATGCTGCATCTGCCAAGATTATTACCGATCGCAAGACGGGTAAGTGTCGTGGTTTTGGGTTTGTCACGGTTAAAACGGATGAACTCGCAGATGAGCTAATCGAGAAGTTCAATGGGTTTCAGGTGAAGGACAATGCCATCAAAATTGAGAAGGCGTTGCCCCGCACCAAAGAGAAAGAAGAAAGTGAGAGTGCGGTTAGTGCTCCTAGTAGCGCCGCTTCGGGCGGAGTCAGTCGGCGCAAGGGTGGCGGCGGCAATAGCAACAACAAGTCTCGTCGCACCCCTACCACGACCTCTGATCCAGATTCGATTCAACCCGATCCTCGCTGGGCACAAGACTTAGAGAAGCTCAAGCAACTTCTCGCTACCCAGACCACCAACTCGTAACTGAGTCGGCAGGCTCTAGGGTAGCTGCTGTCTCTGGTCAGGCTGGGGTCTGCTCTCACTGGCATCTACCGAATTAGGAGTGAGTTTTATGCTTGACTTCTAATTTGGTAGATGTCAATTTTAGGGTCTAGAACCCTGATGAAATGAAGGTTCTGAAATAGTCTCGATCGCACTCATTCTTTACCGTGAACTTGCAGACGCGGTTGACTGACTTATATTGTGGTTGACTGATTTATACTTGGGTGAACAAAACTTTTGACTACTCAATTCTTGAATACTTGGGTAGTCGCTTAAGTTCTTTAGATTGCTAACTCTAGCACTTGAGTCATTTAAGAACCCTGGCTTGTGAGTCAGCTTTTCCTGCGATCGGTCAGTTCGTTTAGCCCTTCACCAAACAACGACAGTCCGATCACCATCAGGGTCATCGCCAACCCTGGAAACAGGGCTGTCCACCAGATTCCTCCGGTCGAGAGGGCATCTAGCGCCTGCCTCAAATCGTGTCCCCATTCCGCAACCTCGTCGGGCAGCCCCAACCCTAGAAACCCCAGTCCTCCCAGGGTGAGAATTGCATCAGCCGCATTGAGGGTAAACAGCACAGGCACACTTTGAATCACATTCAAAAACAGATAGCGTGAGAGCACGCGCACCGTTGAAGCCCCCATTGCCTGAGCCGCTTCGATGAACAGTTCTGTCTTAACGCTGACCGTCTGATTGCGAACAACTCGATAGTATTGAGGGACGTAGGCAATGCTGAGGGCGATCGCCGCATTCAGAACACCCTTGCCGACTACAAAGGCCAATGTCACCGATAGCAACAGCCCTGGCAGCGTGTAGATGGTATCCATTACAAACAGCAGGAAGCGATCGAGCTTGCCTCCCAGATATCCGCTCACCATTCCCAAGGGCACGCCCACAATCAGGCTGAGCGATGTCGCCAAAACCACCACCTGAAGCGCTGCCTGACTGCCAAACAGGGTACGCGCAAGCACGTCATACCCCAAGCTCGTCGTCCCAAACCAGTGGGCGGCAGAAGGCGGCTCATGGGGCGGATTGTCCAAAAACTCTGTCGGATTCTGCAACCAGCCTAGCGACTGAAACACAGGAGCCAGCAGCGCAATTCCTACGAAAATCAACGTCAAAAGCGCCCCAACCCGCATCATCTGCAATGATAGGCTAGGGCGCTCAGCGAGTTTGAGAGAGGACGATCGAGACAGATTAAGGGACATTTTGGAGGGATGAAAGAGGAGGGAGGAGTTTAAAACCCATCTTAGAGGACTTCAACCTGATTGGCTGACAAAACTCAAACCGCCCTCGCCCCAACCCTTTGCCCGCTCTGGGAGAGGGGGCTGGGGGATAAGGGGAAAGATTTGTCAGTCAAGCAGAAATTTCAACTCAAACTCAAAACTCAGGCTCAAACCGTGAGCAACAAACCCTCAAAATCTCCGTTTATTCCTCCTAAAGATTGCTCTCAATCAACTCCCGATATTGACTCTTCTGTTTCACGCCTTTAACCTCGGCTACCATGCCCTTATTCTTGAAAAACTGAATGGTGGGAGTGCCCATCACGCCAGCCGATTCTGCAATGTCAGGATCTTGGTCGATGTCGATTTCGATGAAGTGAATTTTGCCATCAAACTCGTCTACCACCTTGTTGAGAATAGGCTTGAGGGTGTGGCAGGGGCCGCAGTTGGGGGAGACATATTTGACCATGATTAGACGATCGCTCTCGTGGTAGAGCTTCCTTAGCGCATAACCTCCAGCATGACGGGTATCTGCAATGTTGACTTCGGTCGTCACAGAAGCTTCAACGACAGTCTGAGTTACATCTTCAGCAGGGAACTCAGCTTCAGCCTGATGAAACTCTTGCACCAAATTGTTGACCGACAGCCAGCGCTCTGCCAACATAGCCGCCATGCAGCCCGTCCCTGCTGCTGTGATGGCTTGGCGAAATTCGTGGTCTTGCACATCACCTGCTGCAAACACACCTTCGATACTGGTTTCAACACTGCCGTGCTGGGTGACGATGTAGCCGACTTCATCAAGCTCTAGTTGCCCTGCGAAAAGGGAAGTGTTGGGGGTGTGACCGATCGCATAGAACAAGCCTTTGGACTCAATCACAGTCTCTTCACCCGTCTTGGTGTTTTTGACTTTTACACCCGTCATATGTTCGTCGTTGCCCACCACATCAATAGGTTCCGTGTTCCAGTGAACGGTGATCCGAGGATTGCTCAAAACCCGATCTTGCATGGCTTTGCTGGCTCGCATTTTTTCAGTACGAATCAGCATGTTGACGCGATCGCCATACTTGGTCAAATAGATTGATTCTTCGGCTGCCGTGTCGCCACCACCTACCACAACCAAATTTGCACCTCGAAAGAGTGGAGTTGCTCCGTCACAAATTGCACAGGCAGAGATGCCGCGACTCCAAAACTGACCCTCGCAGGGAAGCCCAAGCCGTTTAGCGGTTGCCCCAGTTGCAATCACAACGCTGTGTGCTCTGATCTCTCTTTCATCAGAGCGAATCACAAACGGACGCTGATTAAAATCAACAAACGTCACATCTTCCATGTGCATTTCTGTGCCCCAACGAATGGCTTGAGCTTTCATTTGCTCCATCAGTTGCGGCCCGGTGATGCCCTGAGGAAAGCCTGGAAAGTTCTCAACTTCGGTGGTGGTCATCAGTTGCCCTCCTGGCAGTCCTCCCGCTTGGAAACCTTCAAACATTAGAGGTTTCAGGTTTGCGCGACCTGCGTAGATTGCTGCTGTGTAGCCAGCCGGGCCCGATCCAATAATTACCAGGTTTTCTACGGTTGGGTTTGCCATAGGATTAATACAAACTCATAACGACTATGAGTAGTTTAACATAGCGAATCCTCTTTCGTCCCCAAGATGAATAGAGAACTTGGGCAACCTGCGATCGACCCAACTCAATCATCGTGATCGCTTTCATGGGCTTTCTTTACGCTATCTTCATCTTAGAATCTGCTGTGGGTACTCTAATCTGAACTCGCTGATTGGCTAGGCCCAGAGCCACCCTCGATCGAGCCTCCGCGAGTATCATGCTTTTTAAAGTCCCCCACTGGAGATCAGCCCGATGAATGACCACGATATTGAACTATTAGAGAAAATCAGGCAGCAGTATAATGGCGTTCCCTACCCCAACACGCCTTTAGAGACTACGCCCAAAAATGATTTCTTGATGCTATTTTTCACAGTCTAGCAACCCCTCACTATTTATACGATCGCAGTATTGTGGGCAGTGCTGGCAAAGTGATTTTAGATGCAGGGTGTGGCAGCGGCTATAAATCGCTAGTTCTGGCGGAAGCAAATCCAGGTGCGAAAATCGTAGGCGTAGATTTATCCGAAGCGTCGGTAGATTTGGCGGAGAAGCGACTGCAATTTTATGGATTTGACAACATTGAGTTTCATGCTCTTTCGATCTACGATTTGCCAAAATTAGGCTTAAAGTTTGACTACATTAACTGTGATGAAGTGCTCTACCTTTTGCCTGATGTACAAAAGGGGTTAGAGGTGATGAAATCGGTGCTGAATCCAGGGGGAATGATTCGTACAAACTTGCATAGTTCCACTCAGAGAACATTTTTCTTCCGAGGGCAGCAAATGTTTGGGCTAATGGGCTTAATGGACTCTAACCCAGAAGATATGGAGGTAGAAATTGCTGTCGAAACAATGGAGGCGCTTAAAGATCATGTCACCCTGAAAGCCAGCACTTGGCGGACAGAACTCTATGGAACAGGAACACCTGAAGCTAAACAGAAAATTTTGGTTAACTATCTCCTTTTAGGGGATAAAGGTTTTACAATTCCCCAAACAATGGATGCCTTAAATCACACAGATTTAGAATTTGTCAGCATGTTGATGTGGAATAGTTGGGATCTTTCAGAGCTATTTGCAGACCCAACAAATCTACCTGAGTTTTGGCAAAAGAAACTACCTGAACTGTCGATCGCTCAGCGTTTGGAGATGTGCGAACTGATCCATCCTCGAAATCGCTTAATTGATTTTTGGTGCAAGGAAAAAAGTCAGACTCAACCGTCTCTTGGGGCAATTTCTGAGTGGTGTGATGCTGACTGGGAAAATACGATCGCCCATCTCCATCCAGTTTTGAATAAGCAACAGATTAAAGAAGACTTGCTTGGGGCAGTCCAGCGGCAACAACCCTACGAAATTACTTGCTACATTCCTGCTTCCAGCAAGTCTCGATTTCTAATGGATACGGGGGCGATCGCTTGCATTTTACCGCTTTGGGACAAACCACAACGGTTTACGTCTCTGGTTGAGCATTCTCTCAAAGTCAGACCAGTTAATGGCGCAACTCTAGAGCCAACCAGCAGAGAAGAAGCCATTTTTCAGGTTCAACAAGCTTTGACGGCTCTAGAAAGCATCCTATATGTATTCTTAGAACGTCCTTAAAGTAATTCTACTTTCTCTACTTTCGACATTCTACACCTACTTTTTGAGGCGATCGCTATGAACCTATCCGCACCCGAACTATTAGAAAAAATTCGTCAGCAGTTTGATCAAGCACCCTATCCTACCAACCCAATTGAGCAGTCTCCTAAGCATGTGTATGAGGCACTTTTTGTTCATAGTTTAGTCACACCATACTATCTGAAATATCAACAGGTAATCGACACAAATGGGAAGCTAATTTTAGATGTAGGCTGCGGTACTGGATATATGGCACTGGCATTGGCAGAGGCAAATCCGGGCGCGAAAATCGTCGGTATTGATTTATCTGAGGCCTCGATCGATCTCGCCAGAAAGCGACTGCAATATCATGGATTTGTAGACTCGGAATTTCATACCTTATCCATTGAAGATTTGCCAAGCTTGGGGCTACAATTTGACTATATTAATTGTGATGAAACACTCTACCTTTTGCCTGATTTGAATGCAGCTTTGCAGGCAATGAAATCGGTTCTCAAGCCTAACGGCATCATTCGCGGCAATCTACATAGTGCTATTCAAAGACAACCCTATTACCGTGCCCAAAAACTGTTTAGAATGCTGGGTCTGATGGAGGGGCAGCCTGGAGATATGGAAGCGGAAATCGCGATCGCCACCGTCAAATCTCTTAAGGAAAACATCGACCTGAGAGCTAAAACTTGGGATCTGGATGTCTCAAAAGCACCAGAAGTCAAGAGCGAAGCTTTGATGAATTATTTGCTGCAAGGCGATAAAGGTTTCACAATTCCTGAAATGTTTGCGGCGTTAGATGCGGCTGACTTAGAGTTTCTCAGCATGGTGAATTGGCGACAGTGGGATTTGTTGGACTTATTCAAAGAGCCAGATAATCTCCCTGTTTTTTGGCAGCTTAGCTTTTCAGAAGTACCCCTCAGAGAGCGCCTGCAACTCTTTGAACTAATCCACTCGCAGCATCGGCTACTCGATTTTTGGTGTACTCATTCTAGTGAGCCTGTAGAAATGCGATCTGTGGCAGATTGGGAAGACGCGGATTGGGATCGGGCGATCGTCCAGATTCACCCTATTTTGAGCAGCGAACCTATTAAATCAGAGTTATTGTCTACAGTCGCGCAATACAAGCCTTTTGAGATCTCTAAATATGTGCAGGCTTCGACGCGATCGATCATTGAAATTGAGGCCAATCAGGCGGCCTGCCTGCTGCCGCTTTGGGAGGCTCCTCAAACACTCAAGACGCTTGCTGAGCGGTGGCTCAAGATTCAGCCTGTCAACCCCATCACTCTAGAGCCAGTCAACCCACAGCAGGCCCGCGAGGAAATCAAGATTTTATTGAGCAGTCTGGAGATTTTTCTATACGTACTTTTGAGCCAGTAGCCTTTCCACAAGTCCCGATGTTTCAAGGCCCGACCTTGCAAACCACGATCGTCTACACCCGATGTCACGCCCAACCAGCGATCGCCGGGCAGCAACAGAGATTTAGCAAAACGCAATTCTAGAAAAATACGCTCAATCGACTGGTTTGCCAGTAAACTGTGCCGCTAGGATTGACCTTTGCTCAAAACAACAGACAATGACCTTTCTTTCACCGCTCTATGGCTTATTTTTGCTTTGCATCATTGCCATCTACTGGTCGATTCAGCAGCAGTGGCTACGATCGTGGCTGATTTTTCTGGCCAGTCTTATTTTTTATGCATCGCTGCAAGCGCAATATATTCCGCTTTTGCTGGCAGCGACATTTAGCAATTTTATTTTGGGACGAGCGATCGGTGCGCCTCCCGACTGGCGAATCGAAGATTGGCAGTTTGCCCAACAAGATTGGAATCGTCGCCGCCTCAAATTGCTCTCCTTTGGGATTGTGCTGAACGTGCTGCTGCTGGTTAGTTTTAAGTACATTCCCTTTATTTTGTCGTCGATCGGGTCGCTCTTAGGCTGGTCGATGGCTCAAAGGGGCGCAAATTGGACAGACCAGCATTTGATCGCGCCCCTAGGGCTGAGTTTCTTCTGTTTTGAGTGCATCGCCTATTTAGTAGACGTTTATCGCGGCGCACCTGCGGCGCAGGAATTTCTAGATTTTTCTGCTTATAAACTATTTTTTGCCAAGCTGATTTCAGGGCCGATCGTTCGCTATCATCCCTTCGCAGGGCAAGCACAAGCTCTCAAGTTTCCACAGGTTGATCAAATTACAGAAGGGCTGTGGCTGATTGCCTGTGGCGCAGTTAAGAAAGGGCTGATTGCCGATCGGCTCGATATTCTGGTCAGGCTGAGTTTTGACAATGTACAACGGGCCGGCAGCGAAGATCTATGGTTGACGATTTTTGCCTACGGGTTGCAGCTTTACCTCGATTTCAGTGGCTATGTAGATGTGGCGCGGGGCAGTGCGCTGCTGTTGGGAATTAATTTGCCTCAAAATTTCGATTTTCCTTACTTCAGCACCAGCATTGCAGACTTCTGGCGACGCTGGCACATTACCCTGGGCGACTGGCTGCGAAACTATCTTTACTTTCCCCTGGGTGGCTCGCGACAGGGATTGGTTCGCACCTGCGTGAATTTGATCGTCGTCATGCTGGTTGCAGGCATCTGGCACGGGGCGGCGTGGGGCTTTGTGGTGTGGGGCGGGCTGCATGGGGTGGCGCTGGCGGTGCATCGATTGGCGGATGTTTGGGCGCGGCGATCGTCCCCCGTTGAGAAATTCTGGCTGAGTCTTCCTGGTGTGTTCACGGCTTGGCTGCTGACTCAACTCATGGTGTTTACGGCATGGGTTTTCTTCCGGTTGCCCAACCTCAAAGATTCGCTCTTGGTTGTGAGACATCTCTGGGGGCACACGGCAGACGCTCAATTTGCTCAAAAGGTCTACGGAGAAGCAATCGGACTCTACCCCCCGCAAATTTTAGGAATTTTGAGCGCGATCGTCCTCTGCATGGGCATCGCCTACCTGCTGCAACGCGGTATGAAACTCCAACTCACCTGGCATATCAAACTATTCCTGATTCCTCTGTGCCTGTTTGCCGTCTGGCTCTTCGCTCCCGAAGGCGGCTCACGGTATATCTATTTTGACTTTTGAGTCGATAAATTTACGGACATCCTCCACCCCATCCTGCATCATAGGAAGTGGAAGTTTCTGAGAAAAATCCAATGAGCCAGGAAGCCCCATCGATCGCTGTTCAGCCGGCCAATTTAGACATCACTCGCACCCGATTTTGGGGCACGGTGACGTTGCTAGAAGAAGGGAAACGCTACCGCATCAATCGGATCGAACTCAAGCCAGGACACCACATCAGCACTCAAATGCACTTTCACCGCAGCGAACACTGGGTGGTGGTTTCTGGAACGGCTAAGGTCATCTGCGATGGACAGGAAAAAACATTAATTCAAAAGCAGTCTACCTATGTGCCAGCCTGCACAGCCCATCGGGTTGAGAATCCGGGAGTCATTTCCCTGGTTCTGATCGAGATTCAGAACGGCGAGTATCTTGGAGAAGACGACATCACTCGCTTTGAGGACACCTCTGAAGAGGATGAAGCCAAACCGCAACCCTAAACCCGCTCTCAAACGATGAATATTCAAGCTCAACCTTTGCCGCTTCCGGCCCATTTCGATCGTGCTTTGGTCGGCAAGGTCTGGCGCGTTCCTTATCAACAGCGCGCTCTAGATGCGGCAGCTTGGGCAACCCAGCACCACCTTCGCCCAGCCGCCGAAGATCAAAAGCGCGTGTGTTTGCTAGCGATCGATGTGCAAAACACCTTCTGCATTCCTGAGTTTGAGTTGTTTGTGGGAGGGCGATCGGGGGAAGGGGCGATCGCCGACAATACCAGGCTGTGCGAGTTTATCTACCGCAACCTGGGGCAGATCACCGAAATTGTGCCCACCCTGGACACCCACACCGCGATGCAAATCTTTCATCCCATTTTTTGGGTGAATCAAGCAGGAGAACACCCCACACCCACGGCGACGATGATCACCCTAGACGAGGTGCAGACTGGTCTATGGAAGGTGAATCCGGCTGTTGCCTACAGCCTGGGAGATTATGCAACGCTGCAAAGCCATGCGCTGCATTACACTCAGCAGCTTACTAAGAATGGCAAATATCCCTTAACGGTTTGGGCTTATCACTCCATGTTGGGCGGCATTGGCCATGCGCTGGTGTCTGCTGTCGAAGAAGCGATGTTTTTTCACTGTATTGCCCGTGGCAGCCAGACGAGTTTTGAGATCAAGGGCAACAATCCCTTAACCGAGAATTATTCTGTACTGCGCCCTGAAGTGATGAATGGAGCAGATGGAGGAACGATCGCCCACAAAAATAGTCGGCTGATCACCAAACTGCTGAGTTTTGATGCCGTGATCATTGCAGGACAGGCTAAAAGTCACTGCGTCGCCTGGACGATCGACGATCTATTAACCGAAATCAATGCGATCGATCCCAGGTTGGCGCAAAAAATCTATCTGCTCGAAGACTGCACCTCTCCAGTGGTCGTACCCGGAATCGTTGACTTCACCGATCAGGCAGAGGCAGCCTACCAGCGGTTTGCCAACGCCGGAATGCATCTGGTGCGATCGACCGACACGATCGCAGAATGGTCAGCCTAAAGCAACCCTAGCGATCGCCATAAGTCGCCACAACGAAGTATAGAAACGGTGAGGGCAAAAGTCCCGTTGTCGAACTGACGTTAATTAGAATTCTAATCAGGTCAAATGCAGAGGCGAAACCACCGAGCATGAACACAAATCCTAATGAAAATTGCTCAAATGGTGATCAAACCAGTACTACGTGTGGAGATAGAGGAGATTGATGAACTAACACAAACATCAAGAGGTCAGGATGGATTTGGATCAACAGGAATGATATGAGTCACTTAGAGAGGAAATAGGTAATGGTCGCAGTCTAACAACCGATGCACCGGAACGCTTCAGTGTATTCGGTTGGATGCCAAGGTTGTCTGCGTCCGGTGATTGCGACCGTTGGGCCGCCTAAGTTATCGGTGGGGACGTAGCGCAAGATTGTCTGCTGGGACTTGAAGCTTGCAGCCTTTGGCATCTCTCAATGTGGAGCAGCCGAAGCAGCTAGTTAGGAGATCAGATTAGAATAGTGGATAGTTTGGATAAGAGGTTTATATGAGCATCAGTCTCACTCCTGACCAAGAACGCTTTGTTCAAACCAAGCTTCAAGCCGGTAAATATCGCTCTGCTGAACAAATCTTAGAAATTGCTTTACGGTTGCTTGATGAGTACGATCGCTCTGAAGCGGAGTGGGTCGAAGACGTTCGAGTAAAGATTGATGCAGCGATTGAAACCTCTAATCACACCTCCCCAATTGATGGTGAAGCGTTTGTTAAT
>JAAUOZ010000064.1 GCA_012034655.1 Leptolyngbyaceae cyanobacterium CSU_1_3
GGGTTAGGGGATGAGGGCAGAAGAGACTTATAAGTTTTACAGGTTATTTAATCCCCGATCCTTAGTCTGAAATTTGATCTTGAGCGTGATAGGGTGCTTCTCGGTTGAATCGATCGAGGGCTTTGGTGGCGGCAAGTTTTTTCTCGCAGGACTGGGCGATCGTTGCTATAGTTCGTTCGGCGATCGCGTCAGGGCTGTCGTTGGGCAGCACTGCAATGTGAATATCTGCCTGGGCATAGAGAGGCTGTCTTTGTTCTGAGAGCATTTTTAAGCGGGTTGCCAAATCTTCTTCCCCCGGACGGCTCAAAATGGGGCGAGTCTGGTCATTTTGCAGCCGATCGCAAAGCTGCTCGATTGAGACATCAAACCACACCACAATGCCGTGGCGCAGATAGCCCCAGTTTTCGCGTTTGAGGACAATTCCACCGCCTGTGGCGATCGCTAGGCGCGTGTAGGGAGACAATTCTGCCAAAACCTGAGTCTCTAGTTGCCGAAAGGCTGCTTCGCCCGATTCTGCAAAAATTTGGGTTACAGATTGCCCTGCTACCTGTTCGATGAGGGTATCTGTATCAAAAAATTGATACCCCAGTTTTGCGGCGAGTAGATGCCCGATCGTCGTTTTGCCAGCCCCCATCATGCCAATGAGGTAGAGATTTACACCTTGTAACACTTGATTTTTCCGATGGGTTAAGCGTTCAACACCAGAGTAGCGCTTACGCGATCGCTTTCCAAAAGATTATGTTCTTTAAAAGATTATGCTTTCTAAAGAATTGGTGTAAGCCCTACCTGCGCGACGTAAATTACGTTTATTCAGAGTTAAATTGAGTTTTACTAGAATTTTTACTAGAAATAGTAGAAATAACTTTACAAAGGTAGCGAAAACTACCGATTTCTAGTGATTTTCTCTTACTTTTTTTGAGTTAGCTTGTTAGGGAACTAGCGTGACGCTTGGATGGGCAACTATGATAATTCGTCTACTTGCAATCTCAATTTTAAGTTTAGAAGTGTTGGCTTCCCCGGTGAAAGCGATTTCTGAAGTGCCAGTGCTCACGAGTCAGCAGAGAGCTTCCTCTACACAGTCGAACGATCGTTGGATGGCCATGGCTGCGATCGGCATCATCCTGACTCCGCTCTTAGGGAGCGCGGTGTATAGGCAACATCTTGCTTACAAAAGGGCGATTTATCGCAACTATGTAGAAAATTTAGAAAAAATGTGGGAGCGATCGAAATCCCGATAGTTTAGGAGATCTCTTGCCAAGGTGAAGTTGAGCCGCCGCAAACAACTTCTGGTGCTCACCGACTACCTCTGGCCAGTCGGCTCTAAGGTAGTGTTAGCCTGCATCTGAGGAGTCAGTGCCTGGTTTTGCTGCATCACCCTGATCAAAAAACGTAGCGCTTCATTCACTGCCTGCCCTTCCTACTTATTATTTCTGCTCATTTTGATCCGGAAGAAACCCTACAGCACGACACAGATCAGCGATCGACCTAACGGCTAAGTCGTTATTCAGAATTGCTTACAGCGGCTTGAGCGAAGTCGAAACTCACACAGCCTGAGTAAACGATTGAGTTCGTCTAATTATCTAACTAACCCCGTGACTTCCAGCAAGAATATACGCGCAGCCGAGCGCCAAAGGTCGGAGGGTAAAATATTGCTTACGAAACCCCTTAACGATTTTTCTCGGTGCTGCCTGGGTCGTTGGGGTCGGGGCTGCGGTAGGGCGGCACAATGACCCGAAAGTCTGCATCTACCACAGGCTTAGAGGTATCGGCTTTGGGGGTTTCTGGGTCGCCATAGCGATAGGAGTAAGCAGGGCCAGGCTTTGCCGATCGAATAGGTTCGTGGGTCGATCGAGGACGATCTGTGGCCCTATCTGTGGGGTTATCTGTGGGTTCGTCTCCCCAGCTTGAGTCGTCGTCAAACCAGTCTGAAGCATCTTCTTGCCAGTCGGAAGGAGGATTTTTGCTGGTTTGAGACGCTGGTGTGGAGGGGCGCTCTGGTTCTCTGGGCGCTTGTGTGTAGGAATAAGTTCTAGAGGGCGTTGGCTCAACCGATCGGGATCGGCGAGGCCGTTGAGCCGTAAATTTAGTCAGCCTGAACAATCCAGAGATGAGCAGAGTGGTGACAATGCCAGAGGCGATCGCCCCCAAATCCATAGCGACAGAGGGAAGGTGGGCGATCGCAGTCCCAAAAAAACTAGCTGCATAGAAGGGGCCCAGTTGGGCAGCACAAAGAGCAGCAAGACACCTGCGATCGCCAACAGCAGCAAGAAACGAAGAAAGGGCATAGTTCCCAAGAGTGAAAGAGTTTTGAGTTCTAAATCGGAGCGGCGAGGCCAACGTTAAACTTTGGAACTCAAAACTGATCCTAGCTTTCTTTCCAACGATCAATCGGGACGCAATCAATGTCTAGCTGATCTAAGGCACGAGCCACGACGAAATCTACCAGGTCTTCGATCGTTTTGGGGTGGTGATACCAGGCAGGAATAGCCGGGACGATGCGGGTTCCAGCTTCGGCAAGGGTGGTCAGGTTGCGGAGATGAATTAAGCTAAAGGGCGTTTCGCGGGGCACAATCACCAATTTGCGCCCCTCTTTTAGCTGCACATCGGCGGCGCGTTCTAGCAGATCAGAACTCAGCCCGGCGGCGAGTTTTGCCACCGTACTCATGCTGCATGGAATCACCAACATACCCACCGTGCGAAAGGAACCACTGGCGATATTTGCCCCCACATCTCCCGCCGGATGGCAAGTGAGCTTGCCGCCGACGTTGACCCCACACTGAGTGCGCCAAAATAGCTCCTGCTGAATGGGGTCGGCAGGCATACGGATGTCTGCTTCGGCTTGCCAGACCATGTACGTAGCCTTAGAGGCAACCAGTTCGATCGCGTACCCTGCTTCTAGTAGAAATTTCAGCGATCGCACGGCATAAATCAGCCCAGAAGCCCCTGAGATGCCCATAATGAGCGGACGAGAACAAGAATTATCAGGCACAGCAGACGCTCGTATAGATTAGAACTTCTCCTATTATTCTTCATTCTCTATTTCGTTGTCAGCCGGATTGTCTACCGGGTCGAGGTCTTCTTCGCTGGCTTCACTACCGCCCCCAACGGCAATTAAATCGATCTGCTGACGGTAATAATCGACACTCTTGACCTGCACTTCGATGCGATCGCCCAGTCGATATTGCTTGCGATTTTTGCGGCCGACGAGGGTTTGCTGGCGCGATCGAAACTCATACCAATCGTCCTTCAGCGAACTGACATGCACCAATCCTTCGACGAGCAATTCTTCGATCTCGACAAACAGCCCATAAGATTGAACCCCCGTAATCAGACCGTGGAAGATCTCACCCGTCCGCTCTTTCATCAGCTCGGCTTTTTTGAGTCCTTCTAGATCGTTTTCAGCATCTTGGGCGATTTTTTCCCGTTCGCTCAAATGAACCACCACCGCAGAGAAGTGGCTTTCTAGATCTTGATGAATTTCGGTGGGCAGCACGTTCCAGTTAATTTGCCCGTGGCTGGAGTTGTGGCGAAGATTGACGCTTTCTTTGGCACGAGAAGAGCGCCGATCGCGGCCTTCTTCAAATAGGGCGTGCAGAGCGCGATGCACCAGCAGATCAGGGTAGCGACGTACCGGAGAGGTGAAATGGGTGTAGCCTTGCTCTAGCCCTAGACCAAAGTGGGATTTGGAAATCGTGCTGTAGAAGGCAGGTTTGAGGGTTGACAGCAATAGGTAGGTGAGCACCCGTTCTGATTCAGATTCGGCAAATTTGAGCGTGAGATTTTGGTAATCCTGGGGATGCACTTCGTCTTCTTGCTCAAGTTTGAGGTCGATGCCCATGCTGATGGCTAGCTTGATCAATTCCTGCACGTCGTCTGGGTCAGGAGTTGGGTGAACGCGATAGACAGCGGGAATTTCTAGCGCTTGCAGGTGCGTGGCAACGGTTTGGTTGGCCAGCAACATCAACTCCACAATCATAGAGTGAATCGGCAATGAGGAGGAAACCACCACTGCACCAAGAGAGCCTTCGTCGTCGTAGTGAAACTTGCTGAACGTATATTTATCGGCTTCTTCGGGCGACTCAGAGCCATCGGGACGGGCGTAGATCTTTTCGGGCAGGTTGAGTTCAAAGGCTCCCCGCTTGCGGCGCTGCTCTTTGATGGCGTGGCTGAGTTCTGAGAGTTGCAGGAGGCGATCGAAGATCGGGGCAAAGGCCTGAATTTCTTCGGTGTGTTGCTGGGCGAGAATTAGCTCTGCCTGGTGGTAGCTGAGTTGGTAGTCTACCTGGATCACAGTCGGCTGAATCTCGAACTCTACCATTGCCCAGAGGTGTCAAGGGTGAGTAAGACAGAAATGGCCAGGCGATCTTTTTCGGGTTGCAGAGAGCACAGGTTGTCAGTGATTTGCTCTGGCAGCATAGGAAGCACCAGTCGCCCAGATACACGGATACGCCGCGTCTTTGGGCTTCACGATCGAGAGGAGACCCTGCTTCTACATAGTGGGCAACATCCGCGATGTGAATGCCAAGCTGCCAGTGCCCGTCGTCGGTTCTATCTAAGGTAATGGCATCGTCAGCGCTGTCAGCGCTTTGAGCCTTAATCGTGAGCGTAGTCAGCCCGCGCAGATCCAGCCGTTTTTTGAATTCGACCTTGCTGATTTTGGCGGATGGGCCTTTGGTTGCGGCCAACACATGATCCGGAAAAGCGCGGGGAAGGTCGTGTTTGCAGCAGACAATATCGATGTCAGCCGCTTCGGAGTCTGTGCCGAGAATTTTGGCCACCTTACCGAGGGGCGCATATTGCCCCAGGGGGTAGCGCTGCACTTCGACATGGACGAGATGATCGATCGCGTCTTCGAGGGCTGTGCCGTTTTCTCTCAGGTCAAGCTCAAACAGGAGGCGATCGTCGAGGGGGACGGCGCGAAAATCTCCTGAATCGGCTTTTTTGAGGCGGGCCAAAACTGAGGGGTTAGCGCGTTCGAGAATGAGGCGAACTTCACCTTCGGGGCTACGCCGACGACTGCCTTCTTTGGTCACGCGCACCAAGACGCGATCGCCGTTCCACGCATGGTTGAGTTGGCTTTCGCGAATGTAAATATCCTCGGAGCCTTCTACGTCTTGAATCGCAAAGCAGAAGCCCTTACTAGAGCAGCGAAGTTTCCCTTCGACGACTCCTTCTTCGCTGACTCGACGATATTTGCCCCGCTCTTTGACCAGAATGCTAACTTTCTCTAGGGCATCTAAGGCAATTTGCAATCTGCGAAGGCTAGTTTCATCCAGGCACTCTAACTTTTTCTCCAGGGCTTTTGGGGCGACCAGCTTGTCTTCTGTAAAATTTGCCAGCAACTCGGCGATCGAGAATTCCATGCAGCGATATGTCCTCGTAGTCTTCTTCTGTTCGTTCGTTCGTTTCTTGCCACCACAGAACTGGAATGAACACCGTTTCACTCAAGCTTCACTCAAGTTTCACTCAATGCGAAAGGGCCCTAGCCTGGGTGTCCCATTTCAACAGTTGGGATGCTGCATTGTGCCACAGTTCAACCTTGATAGTCCGATCGGTTGAATTGAGCGAAAGCCACCGATTTGCTCAGTTCATTGCCTAAAGAGACAAAGCCAGAAACCATCCTCTCAAAGTCTGCCGAAGGTTTCTGCGAAGTGTCGCGTTCTCAGGTAGCCCGTCGCGCACTCTGCCAGTTCCCCAAGCTAACCTCAAAGGCTACTCCTACGGTACTCAAGTTTCTGGCAAATGCGTCACCTTTAATACTGTCATGAAAGGGGGCACGATCGCCACAGCAATCTTGAACAGAACTTGGGGAGGAGGGCAGGAGGCGTTAGAGAATGGTTGTAAACAATTATTAAACGTCAGTTCGACGACTGAGGTTTTGCCCTCACCCAGCCTTAGTTGTTCGCGGCGCGAGTCTCGATACCGTCTGACGGAGGGCGATTCTATTTCTCATCCTCAAACATCAAGCTACCCCTCACCGCTGCCCCGTGACAATGTACGCAACTCGCTTACCAATGTTTGTCGCGTGGTCTGCCATTCGTTCTAAATAACGGATTAAGAGAACCTGAAGCACGATCGGTTCGACAACGCCCGGAATATTGGACTGTTGCGCGAGAGCATTGTAGAGGTTCTCGTAGTCTGAATCGACGGCATCGTCTCTGAGTTTTACTTCTAACCCTGATTGCGCGTCTAGATCCGAGAGCGCGGCCAGGCTCATTGCCAGCATCGCTCGACACCGATCGAACATCATTCGCACCTGCCCCATATAAGGAGAGATCGGGTAAGGAAAAAGACGAACTGCCACATCGCCCAAATTTTTGGCGTAGTCTCCAATTCTTTCTAAATCGCGAACGAGTTGCATCAATGCACTCAAAAGGCGTAGATCTTGAGCAACAGGAGACTGAAGGGCAATCAAATTGACGCACTCCAATTCGATCTGTCTATAGAGGCGATCGATTTGCTTGTCTTGGAGGACAATCTGACCGGGCGCGTCGAGGTCTTGCTCAAACAGAGCTTGTTTTGCCAAATAGCACGAGCTTTCAACCAGTGCTCCCATTCTCAATACGTCTCGCTGGATGCGCTTAAGTTGCCGTTCAAAATGGATGCGAAGTGGCTCTTGAGGGTTCAAATCACCTTTATATGTCATTTTTCATAGATTAAGTGAGCTTAGGTGGCGACAAGGCGCTAAAAAAATTCTTGTGAAGTGCTTAACTATAGCAATTCTTAACTTGCAGGTGAGGTGTTGTGAGAAACCTTGACAGATTTAAGGAACATGCAACTATTTTCTCCGCTTCGGTCGATCTCCTAATCATCCTTGAACCTTGAGTGGGCTTAAAACTCTCTAGAGAGATAGAAATTTTCCAAAGAGATAAACGCCTGAAATTGTGATTCAATAAGCTCTCGTCCCCTACCACTTAGAATGGACATGAATGCAACTCATTTGATCTCTAACACTAATCGCGCTGCTGCTATGTATTCATCGACACCCCAATCTGATGAAGCCTCTAATCTGCTGACGCTGCACGAAACGTTGCCGACTCACCTCTCGCCCCAGTCTGTCAGCCATAGTCTGTTTGCCCAGTTGCGGAGTCGCTTTCCCACGGGGGCCCTGAGTTCTGAGTTAGTGCAAGTTCACGATGGGCAGTTTGTGGTGCGATCGATCGTGCAGGTGAGTGGCTCCACTCTGGCAACGGGGATGGCTGCCGCCGATCGGATCGAAGTAGCTGAAGATCGGGCCCGACTGCGCGCGATGGAAGTTTTGGGCATTGCCCCATCTGCCATGTCCACCTCTGATGTTGCTTCTGCGTTTGAGATGCAGGCGCGCTTGATGTCTGAAGCTCCTAGAGAACCCGATGCTAGCGCCCTCAAGGATGCGGCGGCGGCGGCGGCGATTCCTGCCATTGCCATCGAAGAGGAGGCAGCACCTCCGACGATCGTGCCGCCTCGGTCGCGGGGCAAAAAGAAAGAAGTCTTGCCGACTCTGCCCGCAGATGACTTCCTCTCAACTTTCCCTGGCTTAGAGGCACTGCCCGCGATCGAGATGCCGATCGAGATGGAATATGAACCCGAAGAATTTACCTCAGAAATGGCTGTCGATGCCTTGCCCGACGAGCCACTGCCCTCTGCAAAAGCTACTGTTCCGGCTGTAGAAATGCGTCACCAACCGATCGATCTGTCGGATGCGATCGCCCAGATCGGCGCTGAGATTGAACGCATCGGCTGGACGAAGAAACAGGGAAGCACCTATCTCCAAGAAACCTATGGTAAGAAAACCCGCGCCGAATTGACCGAAGACGAACTCCTGGAATTTCTACACTACCTCAAAGCCCTTCCTTCTAAAGGTCAGGCTTCCTTGGGACAAATTCCTTTCTAAAACGGGCAGATTTTAGAATCAGGAGATTTCTAGCAAACCAGTGACCCCCTATCTTCGACTTCGCTCAGCCAGCTTGCGCCCTGGGCGAAGTCAAAGGGCAGGTAATAACTTTCCCAGCCAGCTTGCGCCCTGAGCGCAGTCGAAGGGCTATTTCACAACGGCGGGCCGAATGGCTGAGGGTCGGCGCTCGATCACTTGGTCGATCAGCCCGTAGGCTCTCGACTCTTCGGCCGACATAAAAAAGTCGCGCTCGGTGTCTTCCTGAATGCGCTCGATCGATTGCCCGGTGTGCTCTGCCAGCATCTCGTTTAGGCGCTGCTTGTGGTAGAGAATTTCTCTAGCCTGAATTTCAATATCCGTGGCTTGCCCTTGAGCACCACCGAGGGGTTGGTGAATCATGATTCTCGAATGGGGTAGGCTCATACGCTTGCCTTTGGTTCCGGCACTGAGCAAAAATGCCCCCATGCTGGCAGCAAAACCGACGCAGATAGTGCTGACGGGTGGCGTGATTTGGCGCATGGTGTCGTAGATAGCCATGCCTGCTGAGACAGAGCCGCCCGGAGAATTGATATAGACGTAGATGTCTTTCTCAGAGTCCTCGGATTGGAGAAAGAGCAGTTGGGCCACGATCAGGTTGGCTACGTCAGCATCGATCGCTTGTCCTAGAAAAACGATTCGCTCTCGCAACAGCCGAGAATAGATGTCGAAGGCGCGATCGCCTCGCCCAGATGTTTCAATTACGGTAGGAATCATGGAGCCTGCTCTTGAGTAGTTTCCACCATTCTAGCGATCTGAGACCCCCTGAATAGAGTTTGTTCTCAATCAAAAGAACAGAACGATCGAGCATTCAGGGCAATTAAATTAGCAAATCTAAGAGTTAAGGGCAAATTTAGTTAGTTATTTAATGCCTAACAACTACTTATAAAGGAAATCAACAAAGTTATTGCTGGGTATTTATTTGTCTCAGAAAATCTAATTATTTTCAAGTTTAAAGGAATGATAAATCTCTTCCTCTAAATTATGTTGATATCGACAACAGATCTATAGTGTAATCTAGTTAAAAGTCGCTTTAAAATTTTGTCAAACGTCCTCTCTGTCAAGGCTTTAGCAATGAAAAAAACCGCTATGCATATTTGCGTAGATCTGCTAATTCAGCTAAATATCTCATAGACAAAATTGTCTCTCTTCCATACACTTCTAATGAAGTTTAAGTTCCCGAAAATCGTAGCCATGAAGCGGCTGCGAGTGAGTTTTCTACTTTTGTCGTCGTGTCATTCCCCACACTCGATTCTCCTCAAAATTGACTGTAACAGCTAACAAGATAGGCACTAAATAATGGCTACTTCAGAAACACTCTCATCTCTATCGACAAATTTGGCAGCCCTCACGACTCGTCCTGTTGCTTCGGGTTTGGCGGTCGATCCATTTACTGGCAATGATGTCGCTGTCAAGCCCTGGCTTTTTGGCTCTAGTGCTTCTGACATTCTGGGTTTAACGGCCCGTGCTGGCACAAACCCTTCTGTAGATGGGTTGCCAGGCTTTACGACGGCGATCGATACGGCTGGTGCTGGTGCGCTACGACTCACCAGCGCCGGGCAAGAACAATCTTCATTTGTGATCTACAACCAGGCGATCGATAGCTCCCTGGGGCTATCGATTACCTTCGAATTTTTCTCCTACGGGGGCACTGGGGGAGACGGGATTAGCTTCTTCTTGATCGATGGCGCACAGTCGCCTACGGCCGCTGGAGGAAACGGTGGAGCGCTAGGCTATGCGGCTCGCGGCGGAACGCTTGCTCCGTCGGCTGGGCTAGTGGGTGGGTATCTTGGGATTGGTTTTGACGAGTTTGGCAACTTCTCTAGCTCTACCGATAACTCCCCCGGTGGGATTGGCAAGACCACAGACTCGATCGCCGTTCGGGGGAGCCAAGCCAACCAATATCGCTATCTGACGGGCACTGGCTCGCTAGCCGGGGGGCTAGACGTAACTGGAGGGGCTGCAACTCGGGCCGCAGCAAAACGCACGGCCCGCATCGACCTCTCGCCCACCGGGGTGCTCAATGTGCAGATCGATCTGAACGCGGATGGGGATTTCTTAGACACCGACGAAACCCCAACTGCCCTACAAGGCTTCAACGTGGTGACTGGCAATGGAGATGCTGCCAAGGCTAATGGCGCTTTGCCAGCCAACTTCAAGTTTGGTTTCTCAGGCTCCACTGGAGGTTCGACCAACATTCACGAAGTTCGAGGTTTGTCGATCGGGGCCAGCGGCCAACTGCTAAGCGGATTGTCGGGTAAAAGCTACACCACCTTTCAGCCGGGTGTGGTCATTGCTCCTAATCTGGTCGTCAACAACACCGTCGGCTCGCTCACCGCAGCCACAGTTTTGATCACTAACTTCAAGGCGGGTCAAGACGTGTTGAGCATCGCCGGACAACCTGCCAACGCCACAAGCGGTAAGATCGGCAACATCGATTGGAGATTTGACCCCACCACCGGAGAACTCGGCTTCGATGGCAACGGCACGCCTGCCGAATATCAGGCAGCCCTGCGACAAGTCACCTACAGCAATAACTCCGCCACTCCCAACCTCGACACCCGCAATGTTCGCGTCCGGCTAGACAGCCTACCCGGTGGCCCTGCTAACGAAGTTCCGTTGCAGGTGGCCCTTGGGGTGGCTCCTCCTCGTCAGCCTGATATTTTGCTGCGTAATGTTTCTAGCAATCAGGTTGTGGCATGGTATCTGCAAGGTTCTACGCTGGTGCAGGGCAACTCAGTGGTTCCCTTTCTCGACCCAGCCTGGGCGATCGTTGATTCTAAAGACCTGAATGCAGATAACCGCGCAGATGTCTTGCTCCGCAATAATGCATCGGGTGAAATGGTGATTTGGTATATGGGTGACAATGGCGCAATTTTGCCAGGGTCGGGCTATATCACCACGGCGGGCACTCCGATTGCCCAGGTGGGAGACAACACGCGATCGATCAAGCTCCAGCAGGGTTGGAGTCTAGTCGGGTTGGCCAATGTCGATGCGGATGCTGATTTTGAACTGGTTTGGCAAAATCGCACCAACGACGAATATGCCTTCTGGAACATTAATACGACAAACAACAACTTCGTCAGTGCTGATTATTTCCGCAACACAACGGGTGGCATTCTCAAAACAGGTAGCCCCAACAACTGGGATATAGTCGGTCTCGGAGACTTTGTGGGTGACAGTCGCTCAGAAGTGTTGCTGCGTGCGCCTCAAGACCAGACAGCCTATTGGAGCTTTAACGTAGACGCGGCAACCAGCCAAGTGCGTCTGGGGGCGGCGGCCTTTTTGCCTGAAACAGGTAATACTACCGGAACGTTGCGGGTACGGGCGATCGCTGACTTTACGGGGGATGGCCGCGCTGATATTTTGTGGCGCAGAACGGATGCCGACATCACTGTCCTGTGGACAACGGTAGTCAACGGAAGCACCTTAAGCGTGACTCCCAGTACGCTGGCAGCAGCCGGAAGCCCAGTTTGGACGATCGGCGGTGCAGATGACTTTGTGGGCACTGGCAAGACTGCCCCCGACGGCACGGCGGATATTGTCTGGCGCAATCGCCAAACCGATCAAGTTGTGATCTGGGCGATTAAGAACGGTCAACTCAGTGTGGCTGAGTCTGATCTGGTCAAGCTTGCCAATGGCAACGAAGCAAAGACAGGGGCAACCACCTGGGAAATTGAAGAAGCGAATCAGTTTGGGGTCGGCACAGCGATCGCTTAGAATCGCGGATTAACTCCTAAGAAACACACGTCTCCCGTAAGCGAAAACCAAGCTCATAGGTACAGCAAGAGAAAGTTATGGGTCTTGGGAACCAGGACTCCTGCCCTTGGAGGCAATGTAAGACCAATAGAGCTACGCAGTTCTGGAGGCGGTTGCCGATGAATTGGGAAGCCCGCTTCTGTATGCGAAGCATCAGAGTCGGGTAGTTCACGAGTTAACGTCAGTTTGCCGACTGGACTTTTGCCCTCCCTCCAATCCCCTGATGTGACGAAGCTAATTTTGAGTGGGACGTGTCAAAGCGTCCCTTTTTTTTGGATTTGGAAGGCAACAAGCTTGCTCAACAAGCAGGGAATCTGGGATTTTGCCCCTGACGTACGATCGCTGCATCCGCGCTAAACTGGCTGTCGTAGAGTTCTGATCGCCACCATGACGAATCGCCTCGCTCAAGCTCAAAGCCTCTACCTGCGGAAACATGCCGAAAATCCGATCGATTGGTGGCCGTGGTGCGAAACGGCGATCGAGACGGCACGACGAGAGAATCGGCCGATTTTTCTATCGGTGGGATATTCTAGCTGCCACTGGTGCACAGTGATGGAGGGCGAAGCGTTTTCGGATGCCACGATCGCCCAGTTTATGAACGCCAATTTTTTGCCGATCAAGGTCGATCGCGAAGAACGCCCTGATCTCGACAGCATCTATATGCAAGCGCTGCAAATGATGACTGGGCAAGGCGGTTGGCCGTTGAATATTTTCATTTCGCCCGATGACCTCGTGCCCTTCTATGGCGGGACTTATTTTCCGGTGGAGGCGCGCTATGGGCGACCTGCATTTATTCAAGTGCTTCAGGCGATTCGTGGCTATTACGACACCGAAAAAGACAAACTAGAGGGCATCAAGACCGAGATTCTCAAGAGCCTGCAAGCGTCTGTGTCGTTGCGATCGACTCCCGATCTGGGCGCAGACTTGCTTCAACAGGGGTTGGATTACAACACCGGAGTCGTCGCCGCCAAAACGTCGGGGCCTAGCTTTCCGATGATTCCCTACGCGGATGTGGCGTTGCGAAGGACGCGATTTGCCGGGGAGTCGCAATATAACGCCAGAGAAGCCAGTTTGCAGCGAGGCATGGATTTAGCCCTGGGGGGAATTTTTGACGCTGTGGGCGGCGGGTTCCATCGCTACACCGTAGATGCCACCTGGACGGTTCCTCACTTTGAGAAAATGCTCTACGACAATGGGCAAATCGTAGAATATTTGGCGAACCTGTGGGCGATGGGCTGCCAAGAACCTGCCTTTGAGCGGGCGATCGCTTACACCGTCCGGTGGCTCAAGCGCGAGATGACGGCTCCCCAGGGCTACTTCTACGCGGCTCAAGATGCCGATAGCTTCACTACGTCAGACGATCTCGAACCTGAAGAAGGAGCCTTCTATGTCTGGAGCGATCAAGAGTTGCGATCGCTGCTCACCCCAGAAGCCCTAGCAGAATTGAGTCAACAGTTTACCGTGACCGAGAAGGGCAACTTTGAAGGGGTAAACGTGCTGCAACGTCGCCAGCCGGGCCAGCTTTCTGCCTCGATCGAAGCGTCGTTGCTCAAGCTTTTCGTCGCTCGCTATGGGCTATTGGATGAGGAGTCGCCCACCTTTCCGCCGGCCCGCAACAATCACGAAGCCAAAAGCACCCCCTGGGAAGGTCGCATCCCCCCGGTGACAGACACCAAACTGATCGTCACCTGGAATAGCCTGATGATTTCTGGGCTGGCGCGAGCCTACGCCGTGTTTCGCAAGTTGGAATATTTAGAATTGGCCAGCCAGGCGGCGACGTTTATTTGCAAATCAGTGGGTTCACGATCGCTTACATCGGGTCAACTACGAGGGTGTGGTGCAAGTGCCAGCCCAAGCAGAAGACTATGCGTTGTTGATCAAAGCTTTGTTAGATCTCCATCAAGTGACGCGTAGCATTCCTGCTGCTGCTCCCGAAAATCAGATGCCCTGGTTAGAGAAAGCGGTGCAGGTGCAGACAGAGTTTGATGCGTTTCTCTGGAGCGTAGAAATGGGTGGCTACTATAACACTGCCAGAGATGCGAGTCGTGATCTGCTGGTGCGCGAACGCAGTTATATCGACAATGCCACGCCATCGGCGAATGGCGTGGCGATCGCCAACCTGACCCGTCTTGCCCTGCTGACAGAAGACCTAGAGTATCTCGACAAAGCAGAACAAACCCTACAGGCATTTGGCAGTGTGATGCAAACGTCTCCGAGCGCTTGCCCTAGCCTATTTGCGGGGTTAGATTGGTTTCAGAACTGCACCTTAATTCGCGCCCGGTCTGAGCAAATTGCCCGGCTCGAAACGCAGTATTTGCCGACGGCTGTGTTTGCGCTCCAATCTGATCTGCCGGATGACACGATCGGTTTAGTTTGTCAGGGGTTAAGTTGCAAGGAACCTGCTCGAAGTTTGGAGCAGTTACAACAACAAGTACAACAAAGCTCAGTCAGACACCCTGGTTGACTGACCCATCTTTTCCCCTCATTTCCTACCCGTTTCCCATCCAGGGAGAAGGCTTGGGGATGAGGGTAGAGTAGGTCCCAACGCTCCACTGGTTTTCTCTTTAATGACCATGAAACCATCCTGCTTTTCCCCAAGGCGAGGGACTGCAAAGCCTGACGCTTGCATGGCTCCTTAGAGATTTTCAGATTCCTGAAAGACTCTGCATGTAGTGAATGGAATCGTGAGACGATCGTTGCTCTGAGGAGATTTCTAGCAAAGACGTGACCCGCTATACTGCGTCAGCCTATAGATTTTGGCTTAGAAGGGGTGTGGGGGCTGCGCCCCCAGCCAGGGGTTCCACCCCTGCACCCCGTCCAAAATCTTTAATTTTATGCCCTGACAAAGTATATCTTCGACTTCGCTCAGCCAGCTTGTGCCCTGAGCGAAGTCGAAAGACAAAGACCGGAAGGTCATATCTTTTTAGAAATCGCCATTCCTTAGAGCTTGGCTGCTGCCGTCTGGAGCAAGTCTTTCAACTGTTGACGAATTTGTTGTTCGGTGCGGGCGACCGATGCGCCTGCTTGGCCGACTTTGTCTTCTAGCTCAACTTGCTTTTGCTGTAAGGGATCGGTTCCAGTGGCTTCAGCGTTGGCTTTGGCGGCGTTGTATGAAGTGACGAACGTTCCAACCCGTTGTTTGAGCGTAGTATAGCGATCGCCATAGCGCTCTAACAATTTTGCGTCTAGCTTGATCATCTGGCTCTGAAATTGCACCGATGCTCGATTTTTGAGCGTGTTGAAAAGCGTTACAATTAGCGTTTTAGTATTGGTTGCAGAAGCTCCTTGAGAATTAGCCTCCGAATTGATCTCTTGAGCTTCGTAATCGTTGGCTTGAGGTTTAGTTTGATTGGTTTCATTCAAGTTTTCAACGATCGTCGAAAGTGTGTCTTTCGCAATCACTCGAACTTCGCCAGAGCCTTCCTTGAATTCAGCGATCGCTTGAGCGGCGGCATCGCGAAATGTTCCACCGATGCGTGTCAGTCGCGTTCCTCCTGCTGCTCTAACTTTCTGAAGATTGGTTGCGAGATGGTCTTTAATAGCGTTAGACATGATGTGATTTCCTGTGTAATAGATGTTGAACTGAGGAGCAGAGAACTAACTGACGATCGCGGCATCAACGCTCTGGTCTTTGCGGGTTTTGAGCTTCTCTAACAAGACCTGAGACACCTCTGCAACCAGAAACGTAAGGATCAGGCCATCATCAATCCATCCCAAAATTGGCAGTGCATCAGTCAACATATTGAGTGGGCTGAAGAGATAAAGCGCACTGCCCAAAATCAGCAGCCAACGATACTTAGGGTTTTGGAATGAAGGGGTGAATTTAGAGCGAAGCCAGGTGTAGAGCGGCTGAGTGAAAAACTTCATTAGTTGGTTCTCTGAGTACACAACTATATTCGCAAATTGCTCCACAAATTTCTGGTGTGGAAAACCCACGATTTTGGTGTACTATTCCCACTATTTTTCAGGGCAGCTTTTTCAGAATAGCCAGACCCCTGACTTCTCAATCAACGTCAACTCAAGGTTGAGAGATTTACCCTGGCTGACTGACAAAACTCGGAAGACTCTCACCCCAACTCCTCTCCCAGAGCGGAGGCAAGGTTTTGTCAGTCAACCAGGAGATTTACCTGAGAGGTCTTTCATCCTTCGTCCCCCATTCCTCCGATCGTCACCAACTTAAGGTGCTGCGGATTTTTAATAAACTCCTTCGCCAACAAGTAGCCTGTAATCGTCCAGGTTTGATATTTTCTGGCTTCTTTGCCGATCAGGCGAGCCTCTGGGCCGTCGTAATATTCTGCCCATTGGTCTTGGACAAGACGGCGCTCTGCCACCGCGATCGCATGGTGGGCGAGTTCGGCTCGGTTCATCTTTCTGGCGGCAGCGGCCAACATCCACAGCAGCATCGGCCAACTGCCACCATTGTGGTATGACCAGGGACGATTCTTGGGATCGGCTCCCGTGACAATTCTCCAATCTGCATCTTCGAGGGCGGGGTAACAGAGCTTCATGGGCATTTGCCCGACTAGATCGTTCCAGCGCAACTCGATCAGGTTGAGAATCTTATGGGATTGCTCTTCGTCGGTGAGTGACACAATGACCGCCATCAAATTGCCCAAGGCAAAAAAGCGACAATCGAGTTGAGACGGGCCCAAGTTGCCAGCCAGATAGCCCCCTGCTTCGGGTATCCACTTTGCCAGCCGATAGAACGGAATGGAATCAGAATAAATGTTGAACTGATTGAGCGCTTCTTCGCCATATTCTTCGACCCGAAAGCGGTAGATCACATTCAGGCGGGCCGAGTCTAGCCAGTAGTTTTCTCGCAGTTGCTTGAGCAGCGGATTGAGACGGTTTTGCACCGATCGAATCATAAACTGATTGGTCTGATTGGGGGTCAGCAGTTCGAGGCTGGCTTTGAGCGCGGCGTAAAAAAGAGACTGAATATCTAAGGGATGCCCATATAGCCCCATGCGGCGATCGATCATACTAGCCGCATCGGGAACCAGCACCATTGGATACATATCAAATCGTGTCACCAGGCAAAGCTCTAAACCCAAGCGAATGCCCTCTTGAAAATCTTCTCGCTCTACCAGTTCGGTGTCGCCGGTGGCGATCGCATAAGCTCGGAGCAAAATAATCCACCACAGACAGGAATCAGCGGGGGCTACTCGCCCGATCGCATGGTCGCCAAAGTCAGCTTTAATATATTCTTGCCCACCAAAAGAAGCAATTTTGAAACTGGCGGGCATCAGCCCTCGACTGGGCTTTGAGCAGTCTAGCTGTCCGGTTTAGGCTGCAATTTTAGGGTCACTTCTAAGAAATTACGGACAATTTCAGTTTTGCCCTTGATCAAAAAAAGCAGACCTGAAGAAATAAAGTCTCGAATAAAACACTGGTCATAGTTGAGAGCGGCAACTTCTGGATCAAGGGCTGCGATCGTGCCGACGGGTTGCCCCTGATAGCAGATCACAGACTTTTCGAGGGCCGCCCATGCCTGTTCTTCGATAGATAGATTACCCAAGCTTCAATCCTCTCTGGTGACAGATTCAAATAGAACAGCATTCATGGTAAAGCAATCACTCTCGGCCCAAGGGTGATTTTTAAACACTTCACATATTGAGGCGGCTATAGGACTACCACACCCTGCTCTCGGAAGCCCCCACCTCAGAGGGAGCAAGAGTCCCCTCACCCCTGCTCCCAAGTTGAGAGAAGGGTGAGGGGATGAGGGCGAAGATCTCGGCATTCATAAATCTACATGCCTTATTGTATTTAGCTACCCAATTGGCTCATTACCCCAAGCTAAATTCAACCCTTCAGCCTTAAGCGCTTTAACAAAGGGGTGGAGTTGATCTACTCGATCGCGCTGCCACGGAGAACGATCGCCATGAAACACCGTCACAATTTCTAGAAATTGATTGTTCTTTAAGGGCAACATCCGATGCCAAACTGAACTAATGCTAGTAGGACGATCGTTATCTGGTCTCCTGCCTCCGATCGCCGGAGTTGTCTTGAATGTGTTGTTGTGAAATAGTTCGATCGCTCTCGACTGGCTCCCCGTTCTACAGTAAACAGCGACTCGGCTTGGATGCCACGCTTCGCGGTAGTTAGCGGGTTGAGCATTTCTAACATTCATTCGTTGATGGCAGGCTAGATGCAAATCTACTAAAAACTGATGAAGCTGCTGCTGTGTTTGGATTTGATCAAAATCAGGAGATTGCCAGTGACACCCGATCGCGAACCTCTCTTCGTGATATTGAGGCAAAAAATCTCTGTGCCAGACTCGCCGCCAAGACTTGCCAAATCCGCCCATCACAAAGGCAAATTGAATCACTTGCTGGAGAAATGCAATATCTGATTGATATTCAGTTTCAACTTGACTTGGCTTACGTCTAGAAACATCTAAATACAAAAGCCCCTTGACCCCATAGGTTGGGTTGCGATGTTCTAGCTTTACATCTTGAAAGGAGACGGGTTCTCGTTCTTGCCAAAACAACTTCACTCTTGCCGGACGGTCTGTTTTGCCAAACCAATCCTCAACCTGTTGATTGATAACTGTCTCCTGATTAGACACTCCTCCTAATAAACGCTGAACGTGTCCGCGTAAACTTGCCTTAAACAGGTTTGGACGAAACTCTGGCGTTACGCCATCTCGCAACACCGAACTCACCCCCTCTCCTTGCAGGAGAACGCTAATAGGCGCAGCAGGGTTAATGGGTGGTCTACCCGGAAGATTTCCACCCAGCCCATAGCTGCTACTTGTTTTACCTCCGATGCCTAGCTGTAGAGCTTGGAGCAAGATCCATTCAACTTCTTGCCAATTGGTATTTGAGTCACTACTGGTAAATTCAAAAATAAAATGAGGCTTGTAAAAACTAATTAATGCAAAAGCAGATGCTGATCTCGAATTTGGCTGACCAACTTGTCGATCTTGTTGTGGGTGAACTAAGTCAACAATGCGATCGCTCCAATTGCCGATCGGATATGCACCCTGAAACCGTAAACGACCTGGTTTAAGATTGTTGCGATCGCTAGCATCTCCACAATACTGAATGGCCTGTTCTTTTGTGCAGGCTCTCCTAAACAAGCCTTTCACACTGCTCCCTGGCAAAAATGGGATGCCATTTTTACCGATCGTAGGACGAGCAATACTATCTTGCCCGCAATTGCTGAATACTCGATGGGGAAACTCTACTTCAATACGATAGATTCCATTGCTCAAGCCCAATGTTGGACGGGATCTTTGATAGTGGGGTTGTCCATTCTGACGAGGATTAGGATAAATCCATTGATCTCGCCATTTATCTAAATCTTGGTTCTCTCGTCCGGCATACTGTAGGCTACAACGTCCACTAATCTGCGCCTGATACATCATCGGCACACCATTCGGATCAGGTTCCCAGGCTTGTTCTTCAGGAGAAAGATTAATTTCTAGACCTATTTTGGCAAGCTTGTCAGCTTGTTTTGCAAAGGCATTCTCAAAGGCAGATTTTCCCATTTTTAAGGCTCCTGAGATGAATTACCATTCTGATCTTGTAGCGTTGTGTCCACCACACCAGGGCATCACAAAATTGCGTTAGCACCATGAGCGCTACTCGCTGATCTTCGATCGGCATCTTCCAAATTCGCGCTGCCATTGCCTTGATCTTCTTAGATTCATCTTCCTGTTTTCTTTTTTTCTCCTCTTTTGTCTTATCCGGCAAATTAGATTTGACACTATCGTTTGGCAATTCAATGTCTGCGGTTTTGAGAATGGCTTCTAACTTGTCCCAAACTGATTTCCAATACCTTCCTTTCTCTTGACTATTGCGATCGCTCAGAAGTCTCAGATGTTCACCCCAAAATCGTTCTAGCCCATAGGCAACCGACATTCGCATTTTGTGAGATTCATTGAGAACATTGTCTTGATCACGATTTTGAATCACCAGTTCTTGAGCATCATGATCGAGACTATAAGGATTCCACCCTGTTTGGGGTTGATGGTCTTGGGCGAGGGTCATTGTTATTGCTCCTAAACGATCACTTCTGGGTTGCAAATTGTAGGGTGACATTGGTTCGACCAAAGCCGATCGATTCCAGCCCACCAAAATACAGTTCACGGGCTTTTTGCATTCTAGAAGCTTGAAGAAATGCTTCTTGAGTGATGACTTCTTCTCGAAATTCCTGACGCAGCGCCATTGGAAAGACCATCACAGTTCCTTCGGGCACTGCTTCTACATTAAAGAATGCTCCACGCTTGGCAATCTTGATGTCAGGGTCAAGCGAAACTCGACTTTGACGATATAACGCCATGTCATGAATCATTGCGATGTCTTTGTCAGAAACAACCACCAGCAAATAAGCATCTGAGTCTGTCACTTCTTTAGGCATGAATGCTTTCAAGCTATGATCTTGCTCACCCAAGTTGACAAACCCTAAGTTGAAGAATAGCTTTTTCGTTTCATTCTTTTTCCAAAGTAGCTATAGGGCGTAAACTTGCAGGCTGTTGTCTGTCCAGAAATTCGTTGATATCGCTTTAACAATGCTGGGCACGACACTCTCACCACAGGCTGATTTGGACAATAAACCGGAATCCACAACAGCGAAGCATATTCAAATTTTGCAATGCCTTCACTGGTACTATCCGGCTGATTCTTTTTGGCATCTGCCCCATACCAAAACTCAAAGTCATCTTTCCTTTGTCGCATCTCTGCCCGAAACCGACCGCGAATCGAACTGCCTGGAATGATTCCAGTTTGCGTAAACTGATCGCGAAAAATCAAGTTAAGGTTTCCAGTTTCCTCGCCTGCACTCGCCCCAACATGCAAGGGTGCTAGTGTTTCAATAATTCCATAACCTTTGTGATACATAGCCTCAGTTCTCCCGATTAGTTTTTTGCGTCCGTTCTCCTGCTTCTAGGGGCAGTGCTAGCCCACAGCCCCATCGGTTCAAATAAGGTCCTTCTTTGGGGAACAGTTCATCGTTCCATTTGTGCCAGGGCGGTTGACCAGAATTCAACACATATACACTGCCCGCAGGAACGGCATATCGCCCCCGTGAAAGTAACTTGGGCTGATGGAGTTGATGGATAGTGTTGCCGTGTTCATCTTTGCGATCGCCCAAACGATATCGAAACGGGCTTGGGCGATCGGTCAGCATTGCTTCGACTTGTCCTTCCCATGCTTCTGGATAGCGACGAGATAGGCGATTTGATCCCCAAAGGGCGGGCGTGATCAGGGCAAAACGATCGCCAACCGGTTCTTTGAGTAGCTGATCGATCGGGTCATTTTCAGCAATATCAATGCATTGCACATCGACTAGATGACTTTCTCCACCAAAGCGATACCAGCCTGGCTCGATTTCTAGATTAGAGAGATAGACCAAACAGGTGTTGGGGTGCATTTGCACAGCGTTTTCGAGAAACAGAGAGCCTTGTTCACCGTCTGGATCAACTACTCGTCGTTCGTCTTCGCGAAGGCGGGGATGCAGATGAGGAACAAACTCCCAAGGCTGGGCATAGACTGTTTTGGGATGTTGCCACTCGGCGATCGCCACCCAAGTATTAGTGGAAATTTTCCAGTGGGTGAACTGCCATCTGCTGTCACCCAACGATCGTAAGATTGAGCGCAGGTACTTTTTTCCCAAGTTAGTAAATGCTGAACCTCGCCCGTGTGAAGGTGCTGATTCTCAGGTTTGGGATGGAGTTTGGTGAGACAGTGTAATGGAGTTGGAACGTAGAAATTCTTGGGGCAATCGGTGAATGACCAAAAAGGGCCGGCCAGTTGCAACGATCGCAGCTTAGATTGATCAGTTAAAACGGCTGCAAATAGACCCGATAGCGTCGCTGCACTAGGGGGAAACTTTGCCCCCGATCGACCGACCAGATTTTCGGGCGAAAGGAATGCACCTGCACTGCCATAGAGCAAGCCGAGCGGCTCGATCGTGATGAGGTATTGAAACATAGGAATGAGTAAGAAACGTGGATGCAATCATTTCGCCAACTGCAAGGTGGTCTTGCCCTCACCCCAGCCTTCGCCTAGATTGGGAGAGGGAGCAGGAGCCCGGTTCCTCTTCTCCTAGATTGGGAGAAGGGGGTCAGGGGGTGAGGGCGAAGATCTCCAACATTGATCAATCCACCTTTCTAAGGAATTAGACTGCGATCGCAGGTTCAACGGTGGCAGTGGTTGCAGTTTTACTGCGGTGGAGATGGAAGCCGACGTTAGCGAGGTTGATGACCCATTGGTTGAGGGCTTGTTGTTTGGATTGCTCAGTCGTAAAACGAGACTCGTCACCTAAAATTCCAGACTGGTCAGCTTGATTCCAGCGTTGTGGCTCATTGGCTAAGATTGCGTGATGCTTCTCGCCAAAGTAGATCTTGAACAATGCGAGAGCAACGCGATCGTTGGCTTGAAATGCATGGCGGGCTTCGAGGGTGGCAACATCTTGAAGGATATGAGTCCAGTTGGCTTTGTCACCTGTTTGCTGATTGCGATCGCGGTAGTCTTTTAGCACCGGAAGAAACCACCAAGGACACGCCCATTCAAGGAAATTGCCACCGTTGAATAGAATCCGAATGGCAATACGATCGCGACCGCTATCTTTGGCAGATTTTTCGGCTTCACGACAATGCTGTAAGACATCTCGCTGTGGAACGCCCGGAGCCGTCCAGACAAAGCCAACGCTAACGGTGATGTTTTGTTGATGAGTGTTCCAAATTTGTGGAAAGGTGTAAAACCATTTCAGACACTCTTGGGTGCTCAGGTCGGGTGCGGCCGCCCGATAGAGAATGCCTAAAAAATCGTCTCCACCTGCGTAAATGATGCGCCCAGAGTCAGGGGGTAGCTTGAATTTCAGGTTTTTGCCCCAGTCCATCATGGCTTGGCTAAATTGATGGAGTGCTGTTGCTTCGTCTTTGCCAGCTTCGACTTGTTGCTTGAGATACTCGCCAACGCGATCGCCGTCTCCCTGAAACCATCCCGTCCAGTTGTGGTCTTGATGACGGTTGAGATCGCGAAAGGTATTGGGAATTTCAACACTGGGACGTTGATCAGATTGCAGGTTTAGCTTGTCTGCGATCGCATCTAGGGTAATCAGTCGTTTAATCAGTTCTAGAATGCTAAGGCGCTCGTTGGGAGCAATGATCGCGTCAGAAAATTCTTGGCTTAGGGCGGCATAAAATTCCTTTTGGTCTTCGGTTTGCTGGGCAATAGAATCGATTTTGGAGTTGAATTTGTCGGTCATGCGATGCCATGCGATCGCGTCTGCTCCAGAAAGGGTTGAGCTTTCGCCACTCCAGTTGAGTCCTGTCCAATCGCGCGATCGTTTCTTCTCGTTGAGACGACGACGAACATCCCCGATCCGATCGGGGTCGTTGCTATGCTGTTCGTGGGTTTGCGCCCAGAAAAACTCCCAAGCATGGTTTCCGCAAGCTTCCCAGGCTCGCTGCCATCGGTAAGTAAAGGTGGGTAGTCGTTTTTCGATCGCTTGGCGGCAGGCTTCGATGAGAGCTTTCCAGGCTAGGTTGAAGGCGGTTTTTGCGGCGGCTTTGGGGAAGTTGCCGCTGAGGATGATTTGGTTGGGTGTGCCTTGGGTGAGGTTGATTAGGGCGGGTGAAACGACCGTGCAGTTTTGGTCTTGGGCGGCATCGCAGAGGGCACGGGCAAGGTATGACAGCACAAAAGAACTGCCATAGAGATCTCGGAGTTTGCGCGACTTTTCGATGAAGCCCTGAACGGGGGCAAACGTGATTGCGGTATAAATCGATTGAGTCATTGAGTAAACTTGGGGCTAGAACAAGCTGAATGACAGGCAAATCGCGATCGCAGGAAAGGTTGTCTAGGAGACCGAATCGATCCAAGGTAAACGCTTCTTGTGTATTCTTCATCATCAAGTATTCTTTTTCGGGAAATCCTTATGAAGATTCCGTATAATTCCTGAGCCAAGTGAAGTGTTGAAGTGAGAGGTCAGCAGGGTGAAATTAGAGCCAGCCACAGGCCGGGTTTCGACTTTGCTCAACTCAAACGGCAGGGGTAAACGATTGAGTCCATTGAGTTAACTTAAGCCTTGAGAGCAGAAAAAGAATCTTTGGGGAAGAGCAATCTCATCGGTACGTTACACCATTACTCAGGTAAAGATAGATGAATCCAAATAGTCGGCCCAGACAGTTGCGATCGTGGATCAGCCAGCAGAGTCAGCATTGGATGCCGCAGATCCATCTGGGGCGAGTCTTTCGCAAGTTAGGATTGCCCCCCTGGACGCTTGCTGGCGTTGGAATTTCTGCAATTTGGTTTACTTACTTGGGGTCGCTTGCTGAGAAGTTGCTGCGCGATTTGCTGAAGCTGAATCCAACACCGGCTAACTGGGTTGATTATCTGCCTCCGTTATTTGTGTTTCTGCTGCCGTTTTTGGTGGTGATTATGCTGGGGTTGTGGCAAGAAAGTCGTCGTCAGGCTTCTCAGCTAGAATTTGCAGACAATGGCTTGCAGAAGCCTGAAGAGAAGCGTGGGTTGATTTTGTTAGTGAGCAACCCAGAGAGTGCCATGTTTGCGATCGCGTTTCACAGTCAGAGTGGTAGCTTGCAGCAAGTATGGTTGTTGCCGTCAGACGGGCGGGCTATAGCGCAATTTGGGGTGAGTACGATCGCGAAAGCTGAGGAAATTAAGCAGCGGTGTGAGCAGCAGTTTCCGGGGGTGAAGGTCAATGTTATGGAGCGGGGCGTATCTCCTGGAGATTCTCAAGATACGTTTGACTTGGTGAACCAAATTTATCGCAGAAGTGGATATGAACCCCAGGAATTGATTGCTGATTTTACGGGGGGGACGAAGCCCATGTCAGTCGGGATGATTATGGCGTGTTTGCCGTCTGAGCGAGAGTTGGAATATGTGTCGTACACGCCAGAAACGAGACAGATGCATGGGCCATATCGGGTGGATTATCAGCACAAGGCGTTTGACTTGATCGGATAAGGAATGAGAATTAGAGGACAGGAGGAAGACCTACGATCGCGCTTTCTCAGTTTGCAAAATTTTCGCCTGGCATGGGAAGACGTTGCAGAAAATCGCGGCTGTGCAGGTGTAGATGGGGAAACGATCGAGCATTTCGCCTCTCAAGCAGAGCAATCTATCGGTGCGCTTCAAAAAGCTGTTGCTCACGGAATCTATCGCCCGTTACCTTTGCGACAAATCTTGATTCCCAAAAAATCGGGGGGACTTCGGGAACTGGGAGTGCCAACGGTTCGAGATCGCATCGCCCAACAAGCTCTGCTCAATGTGCTGCATCCCCTTCTCGAACCTCAGTTTGAGCCGTGTAGTTTTGCCTATCGTCCGGGACGATCGCACCTGTTAGCCGTAGAACGAGTGGGATATTGGCGCGATCGTGGCTATGTCTGGGTGCTGGATGCAGACATTGTGAATTATTTGGCGAAGTCTCCCACGATCGCTTGTTGGCAGAAGTACGAGAACGGTTGAATGAGCCAAAGTTTTTAACGCTGATTCGATCTTGGGTTACGGCTCCTGTTTTGACGGGTGCAGGATTGGTGATCAAGCAGAAAGGCATTCCTCAAGGGGCGGTGGTTTCGCCTATTCTTGCCAATGTCTATCTGGATGATTTGGATGAACAATTGACGCAACTGGGGCTAAAAGTAGTTCGCTTTGCGGATGATTTTTTGGTGATGGCCCGCACAGAGCGGCGAGTTCTCCAGGCGAAGCAAGAGGTTGCTGATTTACTGAGGGCAATGAAGTTGGAGTTGCATCCAGAAAAGACGCAAGTCACGAATTTCGATCGCGGATTTCGGTTTTTGGGACATGCGTTTGCAGGAACGGTGGTCGTGCAGATCAAAAAGTCTGCCCAAACTCAGAACCTGACCAGGGTAAAAGATGACGGGCTTCGGTTGATTCATGCTGATCCCGCGATTCGACCGACTCAGATGCAGGTGGCGCTGGTGGAGGCGCTGAGGGTGGCGCAGACTCCGATTCCGCCGCCGTTGTTTGTAGTGCTGGGATATCGGGTGCGAGATCAGGGTGCGGTGTCGATCGCTTCAGATGAAACTACTTGGAAAATTGATATGGCAACGCTTTATCTGGTTCAACAGGGAACGGTGATGAGTCGCGAGCAGGAGTGTTTTGTGGTGCAGCCGCCCAAAGAGCCAAAACTCGAAATTCCGATTCGGGAGTGCGATCGCGTTTTGGTGTTTGGCAATATTCAACTGACGACGGCTGTGATTTCGACGTGTCTAGAGTTGAAGATTCCTGTGGTTTTTCTGACGCAATTGGGAGAATATAAGGGGCATTTGTGGAGTGCAGAATCTGCCAACCTCACGCTAGAAACGGCGCAGTTTGAGCGTCAGAAAGATCAGGCGTTTCGGCTGGCGATCGCGAAATCGATCGTGCAAGGGAAGCTCTGGAACTCTAAGCAAGGGTTGCTGCGGCTCAATCGAAAGCGGCAATTTTCGGAGGTGAGCACTGCGATCGCTCGACTAGATGAGTTGCGGGAAGCGGTGGGACGATTGGATGATTTAGCGTCGATCGATCAGGTGCGGGGATATGAAGGAGCGGGCGCAGCACAATACTTTTCGGCGCTGAGTAAGCTGATTGTCAATCCTGGATTTACGTTTACAGAGCGCAATTTTCATCCTCCAAAAGATCCCATGAATGCGCTGCTGAGTTTTGGCTATACGCTCTTGCTCAACAATGTTTTTAGTTTGCTGTTGGCGGAGGGGTTAAATCCGTATTTGGGCAATTTGCATGGCATGGAGCGGCAACGAGCAGATTTGGCGTTTGATTTGATGGAGGAGTTTCGATCGCCCATTGTGGATACGTTGGTGATGAAGCTGGTAAATCAGAAGATTCTCAGCCCGACTGATTTTACTTATCCGAAGGCGGGGGGTGGCATTTATTTAGAGAATGCGGCGCGACGTACGTTCTTAAAGCATTTTGAGGCGCGGATTTGTGAAACGGTTTCTCATCCTGATGTGCAAACGTCTGTGTCTTATCGACGGGTGATTCAGCTTCAGGTGAAGCGGTATGTGAAGGCTCTACTGGGGAGTTCTGGTTATGAGGCGTTTCGGAGAGTGATCTGATGCTGGTGGTGGTGGTTTATGACATTTCTGATGATAAGAGGCGGCTGAAGCTCTCAAATTTTTTGGAGGGGCATGGGCGGCGGGTGCAATATTCGGTGTTTGAATGTTTTCTGAGTTTAGAGGAAATGCGGCAACTCTACCAAAAGGTGCAGGGTAAAGTGAAGGCATCAGAAGACAGTGTACGGTTTTATTGGATTTCTCAGGATGCGGTGTCGCGAGTGTTGACCATTGGCAGCCCGCTACCTGAGCCACCGCCAACCTGTTACATTGTTTGAGCTTTTGTGTGTTTTTGCGGGCAGAGATCTGCATGTTTTCTGATAGAAACTCTGCTTTGCCACACAGGTCGGCAGATCGCTGAAAGCCTCATTCTTTGGTTGACCTCTGTGGGTCGCCTGCTGCGTAAGGGTTTCGGCGGATAAATCCTCTATTTTTTGCCTAAATGGTATACTGATCTCACGAGCGAAAAGACCCTCTGTGGTTTTGAGGCTTAAAACGCCCTCTAGGAAAGGGTTTCCTAATGGGTGAGTTTACCGATTACTTCAAATCGGATTAGTTGGAAACATCTACAAGGGCAGTGAAATCGTAAAGTTCTGCGTAGTGTTTACCGATTACTTCAAATCGGATTAGTTGGAAACTTGTCCTCAATCCCATCAGGCTGATGTCTCTACCTACGTTTACCGATTACTTCAAATCGGATTAGTTGGAAACCTTATCTCTTTCCCCTCCTGATAGCTCTTCTATTAGGTTTACCGATTACTTCAAATCGGATTAGTTGGAAACGCCCCCGACTTTGGAGCCGCCTCCGATGGCGATGGCGATCGCGTTTACCGATTACTTCAAATCGGATTAGTTGGAAACCTTTGAGTCTCGTGTTTTTCCTGGACTCCACCTCCCGTTTACCGATTACTTCAAATCGGATTAGTTGGAAACGTAGATCTGGGATAAGGCTTTGGCGATC
>JAAUOZ010000349.1 GCA_012034655.1 Leptolyngbyaceae cyanobacterium CSU_1_3
CAAGGGTCTGCTCTAGAACAAGATTACCAGATTGACTCATTTGTTCCAAGCGAGATTGGCGACTCGATCGAGTCGCCGTCGCTATCCATCCTCACCGCATGGCGGATGGGGAATTCCGCGAGTTAGTTAAAGTGTGATGCTATTAGTGCCAGCGTATCAGCATTTCGAGGTCTACCTTAAGGAGTAGATCAGATGAGACCTTGCAGCAGTTGCCACATTCTGCAATCAGTTGCGGGCTAATTGTTGAAGTCCGTTGAAGCAGACTCAATGCCCAGTAAATCGGCCTTCTAACCCATTGAGATGGGTTGGTGCGGGTAGCCCCGTATGGATGGGAGGGCGGGTGATTGCGAAAGGTGCAAGATCTAAGTCAGCTAAACTCAGGTGACATTTGGCCCTCGATCGCGAGATGCTCATTATACGCCCTCTCATCTAAAACTCACACCGAGGAATTTTTATGACCGTAACCAATGCTCCCGCCGAGTTATATTTACCCAATCTTGAACTCGTCAAAGCTGCAAATGCCGCGATCGACACCTTTGAGAAGTCGAGCGTGTTGAGTCAGTGGGTGTTTTTAGACAAGGCAACGATCGTCAGAGAAATGCGGCTGCGGGTCGGCGATCCGTTTCAGATTGGACAAGGTGGACAGCCCTTCTGCGGCCCGGCAGCCGTCTTGTTTGAACTGGTGAGAAAACAGCCGTTGCGCTATGTGCAAATCTGTCAAAGCTTGTTTGAGTCGGGCGGTTTGCAAGCTACAACACGGTGGATTTCTGCCTCCGAAGATTTGCGTCAGGCGAGTCGCGGCGACCTCAAAATGGGCCAAGCCGACTGGATGGTGTTAGCGACGTTGCGCGAGTCAGAGAATCTGCTGTTTCCGGTGGAGCCAAACGCACCAGAATTGATTCGCAACATTGCAGGGATGACCAAATCGTGGGAGATGCGTGGCTGGATTCGGGAAATTCTCGGCTACCGCAAGTCGGAGTATTATCATGCCTATTTGATGAACGACATTAGTGCTTTGAATCAAAGTGCGATCGCGATTCAATCTGGGGGTGTCGCCTGCTTGTTGATTACGGCTGAGGGCATGTTGCAGGGCAATCCGCCGCCGATTCCGTTTCCGAGCCATTGGGTGGTGTTGTTGGGCGGTGTTGTCGTCAACGATCGGGTGGCGTTTGATATTTACACCTGGTCAAAAAAAACTGCACATTGATATGGATTTGCCGTCATTCAAGAAATATTTTTGGGCCAGCGTGACTGGAAGCCCATAGTCATAACACAGTCCTATACCAGGCAGTCCCATACCAGACAGTCCCATACCAGACAGTCCCATACCACACAGTCATACCAGTCCCCACCCAGGAAACTTTGTCGAATTGCCCGGAAATTTTGTGAAGTCCCTTGCTCTGGGGAGAAGAGAGACAGAAGTCTGGTTCCCTCTCCTAAAAGGAGAGAACTAGGGTGAGGGCGAATCTGACAGTTCATCCCTAGATTCTGCAAGGCCAAAAAATCAATAGTTCAAAGATTTCTTAGCAATGTAAGGATGAAAAATTCAGTGATTCTGGCAATTTAAAACTAATGCTCTCTACAATTCAGGAGGAGGCACAAACTGTTTCAGCAAGGCAATCAAGAAAGCTATCAAGAGACACTGACCTACATTCAACAGCTTCAACGGTAAAGCCATCATTCGTCTGATTTGATGAAATCGGGCTTGATCGGTCAAGAACGACTTAGCTTAAGTGGTAGACGGACTGTGAGCTTGCTACCGCTTCCGAGTTGACTTTGCACCTGCAAGCTGCCGTGATGAGCCTCTACAATTGCTTTTGCGATCGCCAGCCCCAACCCTATAGCACCAGTGTTGCGAGAGCGATCTTTGCTAACTCGGTAGAAGCGATCGAAAACTTGTGGCAGATCATCAGAGTCGATGCCAATGCCTGTATCCTGAACCTGAATCACAGCTTGATCGCGTTCTTGATGCAATCTTAAGATCACTTTTCCCGCAGGGGTATACCGGATCGCATTGATGACCAAATTAGAAAGCAAACGGTATAGCTGATCCTCGTCTGCCAGAACCTCTAGCGGTCTATTGACTTCAATCTGAGCAATAAGCGCCAGATTTGATGCTTCTGCCAATGCTGTAAACTCATCAATTAAGTCAGACATTAAATCATTCAAACAAAGCGTCTGCGGTTGGAATGTTAATATATGTTGTTCTAGACGAGAAAGTAATAGCAAATCTTTGACCATGCCCAAAAAGCGGCTGACCTGACGCTCAAGGGTTGTGAAGGCTTCTCGCGATTCAGATTCAGTGACGGTTGGCATTCGCAGCACCGAATCGATCGTTGCCGAAATTGCAGTAAGGGGGGTTCGGAGTTCATGGGCAACATCAATGGTGAATTGCTGCATCTGCCGATACGATCGTTGAACTGGCCGCATCGCTAACCCAGCTAGCCACCAACTTGAAAGACCCACAAATAAAACTGAAATTGGCACGCTAATCAGTAGCACTCGCTGAAAGCCAGCTAATCGACGATCGACTTCTTTGAGCGATCGCCCGACCTGTAAATATCCCCAGGTTTGCTGATTAGAGGTATGGAGCGGCAATGAGATTTGATGATAGCGATCGCCAGAACGATCCTGGAGCGTTTCCCATTCGATTTTGCCAGGGGTTAAAGGTAGGCCAGTCGGTCGAAAGCCACTTGTCGCGATGAGTTGGTCAGAACGGCTCACAAAGCGGAGATAGTAGTTGTTTTGATATACTTCGAGCATCTTATGGTGTAGGTTCTCGAAAGCGTTCTCAGCGACAGATTTAGAACACGGACGATCAACAACACACAAATCGGGCAATACCTCCTTCAAACCAGGCGAAACTTTTTCTGGTTCTGATAGAACATGCTCTAAGTTGCGGTGAAATGCCTTTGCCACCCCCTGTAATTCTTGATCAATTGAGTAGAGATAGGCTCGAATTAACACTTGATAGGTAATTAAGCCAAAAATGCCGAGCAGTAGGCCCATGACCAGCGAATAGCAAACAGCTAGCTGAAGGCGAGTCCGATTGAGAAGCTTAGTCTGCATAGCGTGGGTGAAGGCGGTAACTGCCTCCGGGAATCGTTTCGATCAAGTCACCACAGCCAATCTCAGCAAGTCTCTTTCGCAATAATCTCACTTGCGCCGCAACCACATTACTAACTCGCTCTGCATCCATTTCGTACAGATAGTTGAGAATTTGATCGCGGCTCAGTGTTTGCGTAGAGTGGCGCATAAAGTACTCTAGCAGTTGGAATTCTTTTTTAGAAAGCCGCGTACTCTGATGAGATTTGTTCGAGGATTGCCAAGTCAGAACGCGATCGCTGTAATCTAACATCAGATGCCCAACGTGTAAAACCTGTGACTGCAACTGTGGCGATCGTCGCTGTAAGGCTCTCAGTCTTGCTAACAGTTCCTCCATCCGAAAGGGTTTGACGAGATAATCATCTGCACCTGCATCTAAGCCAGAAACGCGATCTTCCCAGCGATCGCGAGCCGTCAACATCAATACAGGTAAAGAATTTTGTTTTTGGCGAAGCTTTCTGCATAGTTCCAGTCCAGTCAGTCCGGGGAGCATCCAGTCCACGATCGCGAGGGTGTAGTGAAGCTGCGAATGCGTCAAAAAGTCCCAGGCTTCGGCTCCATCTTGCACCCAATCGACAATATACTTCTCTTGTTTGAGGGTACGGAGAATCGCGGCCCCAACATCGACTTCATCTTCGACCAACAAAATTTTCATTTCTGCGGGATCAGGCTCAAGAAGCCGGACAGACTGATGACAAGGGGTAAACACAGGGTTAGCATAGCTATTTTCTCAGTACAGGACAAAAGCTTGCAATAATTCACCGGGAAAGAGTTTCATGAAAATTAGCACATTCAGAACATGAAACCCTATGAATCAGGTTACTCTAATCCACAAAACCTTGCCGCCCTATCTCGGCTGGCACGGCGCACGAGTGACATTTCTAGCCCTGTTTTTGATGGCGCTGTTTCGCGTCAAAACCGTTAACTTGACAGAATTGGCAGTCGGCTTTCAAGGCAAAGCGAGACTAGCGTCAAACTACAAGCGGTTACAGCATTTTTTTGGCTAGAAGATGGAGACTTATTGATTGTGGTGGCTCATCATCGACCCCACCAGGCGACCAGTCCTGCGATCGTACACACCTTCAAGCCCAATCTCGAAGCCCACTTTCGCAATCTGCTTGCGGGGTGGTTTCATGATCCAAGGAGAGAAACCGAAAGTACTGAAAGCTCGTTTGCGCCTCACAAGATGTTGCTCAACTTGAGACAAAGTAATCAGCTTTTCACGATTCCTCTGACGACAATGAAACCACCCTGCTGAGCAACGACAAGAAAGGGACTCGCAGAATCAGTACCTACAGCCAGAAAACAAATATCGCCTTGTCCTTCAAAATTGATCTCCTCGCTAAAGGAGCATCTTTGACATACCGTGCGTAAGAATTTTGTAGGGTGTGTTGAGCGATAGAGAAACGCACCGCGAACGGTTGCATTGGTGCGTTTCGCGTGGCTCAACAC
>JAAUOZ010000350.1 GCA_012034655.1 Leptolyngbyaceae cyanobacterium CSU_1_3
CAGGGCATAAATTAAAGATTTTGGACGGGGTGCAGGGGTGGAACCCCTGGCTGGGCGCAGCCCCACCACCCTCCTAAACCAAAATCTATAGGCTGACGCAGTATAGCACTGCCGTAGCCGTAGGTGCATGATTGATCGGTAAGCCCCACCTACTTAACCCGGCATCCTCTGCTCGTGCATAGAACTGGGTTGAGCGGAGTCGAAACCCTCGCGCCGTTTGGGAGTTGAGCAGAGTCGAAACTCACCTCAGTGGTGTCTTTTGGGGCCAGGTTAGCATCTGCCAAAAAGCAACGATCGCGCCTGCAAAACAAGGACGATCGTTGTTGTTTGTAACTTAACGTAAATTCGATACCCAAAGTACAGACCGAAAGTAGATATTTGTAACCAACCCTTAACCCTTCTAATTATCGCTCCTAAGATCAGGGTGATGATTGTGCAACCCTTTTCCCATGAGAATCTTAGTCGTTGAAGACGATCGCCACATTCTTCAGGTCATCACCACAATTCTGACAGGTCAAAATTATGCAGTTGAAAGCGCGATCGACGGTCAAACAGGTTGGAATTTCATCGACACCTTCGACTACGATTTAGTCCTTCTTGATGTGCAGCTTCCTAAACTAGACGGCATCAGCCTCTGTCGTCAAATTCGCGCCAAGGGGCTGTCGATGCCTATTCTGCTGCTGACGGCCCAAGACAATAGCCACGACAAAGCCATCGGGCTAGATGCCGGAGCCGACGACTACGTAGTCAAACCGTTTGATGCAGAAGAATTAGTAGCGCGAATTCGGGCTTTGCTGCGTCGGGGCAGCACGATCGCTCAACCTGTACTGGAGTGGAAGCAGTTGCGGCTCGACCCAACCAGTTGCGAAGTGACCTACTACGCTCAACCCTTGTCCTTGACTCCCAAAGAATATGCAATGTTGGAGCTATTCTTACGAAATAATCGGCGGGTGTTTAGCTGCGGCATGATTTTAGAGCACCTCTGGTCTTACGATGAAATGCCCGGAGAGGAAGCCGTGCGGACTCACATTAAAGGGTTGCGGCAAAAGCTGAAAAGCGCAGGCGGGGCAGATTTAATTGAGACGGTTTATGGGATTGGATATCGACTGAAACGAAATGACGTAGCCGAGCAGCAAAAAGCCATAGATGATAAGCAAGCAACGATCGAAAAAATTTCAGAGGTTTGGCAGCGATTTCAAGGGCGAGTCAATCAGCAAGTGATGGGGCTAGAACGGTTAGCAGAAGTAGCTTTACGATCGAGTTCAGACGTTGAATTGTGGATTGAGGCTAAGCGAGATGCCCACTCATTGGCAGGTGCTTTGGGCATGTTTGGTATCCCAGATGGGTCAAAATTGGCGCACCAAATTGAGTCTCTTTTGGGAGAAACCTCAGTTCTCAGTTTTGATCGCGCCAGCATTCTGCAAATTCATGTTCAAGCATTACGTCACGAAATTGAAAGATTTTCTAGCACGTTCCAAAATACAGAAGAAAGTCCGTTATTGCTGGTTATCGATCGCGATTCTAAACTAACTGATCAACTGATTCGAGAATCAATCAACTGGAAATTAAGAATTGAAATTGCTACAGATCTCAGCATGGCTAGAAAGTACTTCTACCACAATCATCCCAGTATTGTTTTATTTGATCCAAATACGTTTAATCACAACTCAGATAGCTTGATTTTTTTGAGCGAACTGCACCAATTTAAGCCTTCAGTTCCCATTCTCATTTTGACTGCTCAAACCGATTTAGCCTATCGCCTTGAGCTTGCCCGCCAAGGAAGGCAGACCTTTCTACCAAAGCCCGCGTCTCCCACAGAAATCTTGGAGACGATCAGCAAAATTTTACAGAAGACGAGTCCGCCTGAAACAAAAATTCTAATTGTGGATGATGACCCAAAAATTTTGGCCATGTTGCAGTCTCTGCTCAAACCATGGGGGCTAAATGCTGCTACGCTAGACGACTCGCGTCAGTTTTGGCAAACCCTAGAAGCGATCGAGCCTGATCTGCTGATTCTGGATGTCGAAATGCCACACGTTAATGGCATTGAGCTATGTCAGATGGTGCGAGACGATGCCCGTTGGAGCGAACTGCCGATCTTGTTTCTCACCGCTCATACCGACGCAGAACTGATTAATCAAGCGTTTGCGATCGGAGCCGACGACTTTGTGAGCAAGCCGATCGCGATCACCGAATTGACCACCCGCATTCTCAACCGCCTAGAGCGAAAAAGAGTGCTACAGCAAAGAGCAAAAATGCACCCGATACAAACTAATATAAATACAAGCCGACCGGCCTAAGAGATATCAAAGAAACACGTTACCCTCTGCCCAACGGTAGAATTTTCTAAAGTCAAAGTCTCCCAAAATTGGGAATTTGAGGACGTTCTAGCAGGAGTAAATTCTTGAGCAAAAACCTCCTAACCATTACATGCTCCCAAACCTTACATACAGTTATCGATAAGCCAGAGCGGATGCAAGGCGAACAGTAACATGCTAGTGTTGCCGAATAAAAAAGTGACAGATTTCTGGCTTCTGGGCTAAATCGCTAAAATGAGTGGCTTGCCTCAAAAAGTCAAAGATCTGGGTGGCTTCATGCCGTAATTCAGCAACGCTAAAAAATAACCAACCCATCACCCAAACCCTGGATCGCTCAACACTCAATTCCCATGAAGCGCATTTTAGTGATTGACAACGAACCGTACATTCAAGAAGTCACTCAAATTTGTCTAGAGACCGTAGCAGGGTGGGAAGTGCTAACCGCCAGTTCTGGGCAAGAAGGCATCGACATAGCAGAAATTGAGCAGCCCGACGCAATTTTGTTAGACGTAATGATGCCTCACATGGACGGACTAACCACCTTTCAAAATCTCCAAACCAATCAGGCAACCCAAAGCATTCCGGTTCTGTTGCTAACCGCCAAAATTGAGACCTCCGATCGTCATCACTACGCCAAACTGGGCATCAAAGCAACGATCGCCAAACCCTTCGAGCCGCTAGAACTCGCTCACCAAATCGCCACCGCCCTAAACTGGCAATAGAACCCACCAATCTGCTATGAGGTGATCTCTGATCAAAACGTGACCTCTGGTCAGAAGATCGCACTTCCTCGAAGCTAAAGGATCTGGGGAAGTGCCAGCAGGGGTAAATTCTTGAACCGAAACTCCTAAGACGGTCGATCGACCTCACGGTCAACGATTTCCAGAAAATCGCCCCATTCCCACCTGCCGCAAAATCTCCATCGGACTGTATCGCTTCAAAACTTGCATCTGTTGTTGATCTCGAACAAACAGCGTTCCGGCAAAGCCTAACGCATTAATCGAAATCGATGCAAAGCTCTCCTGCGATCGGGGAATCAGCAACATCCACTCTCGCGTCACCAAAAGATTGTAAGCACCCACCAAATTGACTGCTCGCAAAAGTCGATCGTAGCGATCGAGCATTACCTCAGCCGCATCTAAGGGCGACTCTCCTACAAGCATCAGGTGGGCAAAAGCGTGCACAAAGGGCAAAGTTGGTATGGTTCCAACCACTTCCCCAAAGGTGGCAGAAGCGAGGAGGGGCGCGATCGGAACATCGATCCCTTCGGGGGTCAGGGGAAACGGAATCAGTTGCAGATGCTTGTGTCGCTGACTTGCGCCAGCATTCTTTCCAGCATTATAAAAAACCAAACCGTTGACTTCTCTCAAGCATGTCCAGGCTGCTGCAAAGTCTTGTAAAGTAAGTTTTGCTTCCTGCTCCTCAAACTTGCGAGTAATGATGAGCAAATGATGTTCGGCAACATTAAATTTATTCAACAGACACAGATGAGTGTTAGATAAATTGACGACAAATAAATCTTCTTCATAGGGTAAAAAAGGGTTAAACCTCTCATTCGGGTTAGCATTCTTTTTTTCTTGCTGTTTGGCTTCATCTTTACGTACCAAGCTCGACAAGACCCTAACCAAAAATCGAACGTCGTCCTGTTCAACAAACTCATACTCCGTCGGAATTGACAGCAACGCCCCAGATTCTAAAGCATACTGGCTTTGCTCTACAATGCGTGTCCATAGCTTGCCAGGCTCTAGAATCTGGCTTTTCTCGATAGCAGGTTCACTGTCCAACATTGCTCAGGTTAGCTTTCTTAGAAGATGTCCTATTCTACCAAGTTGCCTTATCTCAATTTGTGAATTGTAATTTGTATGGCAACTACAATTCAGCGATTTTATAGGTAAGTTAGGAAGGCAGAATGACTTGTAAGATGCATTTCGACGGCGCTCAAGGCTCAAAATCTCCCCTATAAGGAGGGTTGGAGCGCCGTCGAAACCCAGCATCTAGTTGGCTTCAATTCCACCGTGCTACTTAGCAGTGATTGGATCAATGGGGATGAACTGCCTGGCGATCGTACTTACCTAAAGACCCCCATTGGTATCGATTTCTCCACACCAGCGAGGGTCTTTCTAGGGTCACTGGCAAAACTGCCCTGACTCGCTAGTTTGTATCAGTTATACTGCGTCAGCCTATAGATTTTGGTTTAGAAGGGGTGTGGGGGCTGCGCC
>JAAUOZ010000351.1 GCA_012034655.1 Leptolyngbyaceae cyanobacterium CSU_1_3
TTCCGGCAAAGCTGCCGGCTCGTGATGCAATCCCGACTTGGAAAGGTGAGGGATGAGGCTGTCTAGATATACTGCGTCAGCCTATAGATTTTGGTTTAGGAAGGGTGTGGGGCTGCGCCCAGCCAGGGGTTCCACCCCTGCACCCCGTCCAAAATCTTTAATTTTATGCCCTGACAAAGTATAGATCCGCAACTTTTGGGGTGAGGGCAAAAGCCCAGTCGGCGAACTGACGTTAATCCATAATCCTTATTTGGCTGCCCAGCGCCAGTTCGATCGATTCCAGTCGTAGATGCCTTGGATTTCGTACTCGCTGCCGTTTTCAAAACGGATGATGCACGTCGATTGGGCAGTGTCGGGGTCCTCTTGTAAGTTGATCACCAGACAGGGAAACCATTCTCGGCTGTTGGGATCGGCTCCTGAGACCCACTCCCAGAGAGCGTTGGAAACTTCGATGCGATCGCCCACCTTTAGCTTGAGGATGGCTTCGTCGGCATACTCGGCCAGGTGTGCGGGGGTAATGCTTTCTAGCCACTGCACGCCATATAGGTCGCGCACAAACTGCACATTGCCAGAGTCGCTATCTTGCAGCCAGTCGTTGAGGAGTGCCGCTTTCCAGGATTGGTTTTGCTGCTCTTGCGCCTGGATGAAGTGCCAGAGAGCTTCTCGCTGTCCGGGGGTCAACTGGGCTAGGGGGTTGAAGGAAACGATCGAGCGATCGTCGAGTCGGGCTTCAACCACCTGCGCGAAAATTTGCTTCTGCACTTCGCCCAAAGGGTAGCCAGCCCTTTCACACTGACGAAAGGCAGCTTGTAGCACTGCTTCAATCTCAGCTTGCGTCATAGAAACATCAGAACTAGAGCTTATGATCGCCCATTATCGCAGAAGCATTGATCGGCTGGCATCACCCACCCAGAGAGCTTGAGAATTGAGCGAATTTAAACACTGAATTTTTGGGGCTAGAATCGGGACGATCGCTCGGTCAGCAGTTTGTAGCCGCTTATCAGGGCGGCGCAGGCGATCATAAAGTTCCAGAGGCTCGTGGGCTTGAGAAGCACGCCGCCACCGAGAAAAACTAGCATAATGCCCAAGATGAGCAAGATCCAGCCCAGGCTTCCGGTTTGTCTGGGAAAGCAAATCAGCGCGGTGGTTCCGCCCATGATGCAGAGCACTGACCCGATCGCGGGCAGATTGCGCCAGAAGAAGGGCGAATAGTAGGTCGAGAACATTATGTTTTGACCCAGAAAATAGATTCCGGCAATCAGAAGCAACGTGCCCAATATTTTTTGCATTCTCAGTGTGAAATTAATCTACAGGGTGGATTGATCTACGTTAAACATCAGGCTAGGGTGTCGTCAATCCGGACGAAAGCTAAGACAGGTCAGGAATAGAAAGGGCGAGTTGATAAATTTGCCGACGGGGCAATGCGGTCTGTTGGGCAAGCTGACGACTAGCCTCCGATCGTGACAATCCTTGAGCCAACAGGGTTTGCAATTCTGCCAAAATGGCTGTCTCTGAGAGGATGAATGGAGTCACTTTTGCGCCAGCTACCACGAGGGTAAATTCTCCCTGGGGGTCGCGGGTCTGATATTGTTCAATGGCTTGCTGAATCGTGCCGCGCCAAAATTCTTCATGCATCTTGGTTAATTCTCGTGCCAGGGTAATGGGGCGATCGCTGCCCAACACGGCTGCCATGTCTTGCAAGGTGGGGCGAAGGCGGTGGGGCGATTCGTAGAAGATCAACGTCCGGGAGTCGGTTTGCAGCGATTCTAGCTGCGATCGCCGGGCTTGACTTTTGGCGGGCAAAAAACCTTCAAAGACAAAGCGATCGCTGGGCAGCCCGGAGGCGCTGAGCGCGGTGATCACCGCACTTGCCCCCGGAATCGGCACGATCGGGATCTGCTGATCGGCGCAATCCCTGACTAATTCGTAGCCTGGGTCAGAAATTCCGGGCATTCCGGCATCGGTGACAAGGGCGATCGAGGCTCCAGTTTTGAGCCGCTCTAACAATTCTGGAATTCGTGCACTACGATTATGTTCGTGGTAGCTGATCTGAGGCGTTTTGACCGCAAAGTGCTGAAGCAATTTTCCGGTGTGGCGGGTGTCTTCGGCGGCGATCAAGTCTACGGTTTGCAGAATTCGCACCGCCCGAAAGGTCATATCTTCGAGATTGCCGATCGGTGTGCCAACAATATAAAGAGTTCCAGCTTTTGCATCCATGTTGCGATCGTATCCTGTGATGGGCAAACCCGGACTGTTTGTAGGATTGGTGACGCTCGATTTGATCTACCGAGTCGATCGGTTGCCTGAGAAAAATCAGAAAATCGTTGCCCTAGACTACACATCGGCAGCAGGCGGCCCAGCCACAAATGCGGCGGTTGCATTTTCTCATTTGGGAGGCGAGGCGACCCTTTTGGGCGGAGTGGGTAGCCATGAGATCGCTGCCTTGATTTTGACCGACTTGCAGCAGTGCGGTGTCAGGGTTGTCGATCTCGACCCCGATCGCCCTGAGTCGCCCCCGGTTTCGTCGATCGTTGTCACTCAATCGACTGGAGAGCGGGCGGTTGTCTCGATCAATGCCGTCAAGTCTCAAGCTAAGAATCAGGCGATTGCCAATCGTATTCTAGAGGGGGTGCGGGTGGTGCTGATTGATGGCCATCAGATCGAGATCAGCGCGACAATTTCTCGACAGGCAAAACAGCAGGGCATTCCCGTGGTTTTGGATGGGGGAAGCTGGAAGGCGGGCTGCGATCGCCTCCTTCGGCAGGTCGATTATGCCCTCTGCTCGGCCAATTTTCGCCCTCCTGGTTGCCAAACACTAGACCATGTTTTTGCGTATCTTGCAGCAGAATTTGGAATCGCTCACATTGCTGTCACCCAGGGAGAACGTCCGATCGAGTTTCTCTGCAATGGTCAACGCGGACAGGTCAAAGTGCCCACCGTGAGAGCGATCGACACATTAGGAGCAGGCGACATTTTTCACGGAGCATTTTGCCACTTTATTTTGCAATCTAATTTTGTGGAAGCGCTGCAACAAGCCAGTGCGATCGCCTCTCGCTCTTGTCAATTTTTTGGTACTCGCCAATGGTTGCGATCGTAAATTACAGCAATTTTCAGATGAATAAACCACAGATTGTAGGGTGGGCGATGCCCACAGAGCTTACCGTCTAGTGTTTTAAGAGTTGGTGGGCACTGCCCACCCTACTGAAAATGGCTGTAAGCAAGACTCACTCACTCACTCAATAGGTTGGGCAGGGCAGGGCAATTTTTGTGCCGATCGCTTTTAGCGTGAATAGAACAGACTCACCCTTCGTAAGAAAGAGTGTCGGGTTCAGAGAACATAAGATTCAAAAAGCATAAGTAGGTAAGTGGAATAAATATAAGACCTGTGTGGGTTGAGTTGAGACCTAAAACCCAACGAGCACAAAGGTTCTGTTATCGCTAACCCTCAGCCTACGTTTGCATCCAACCCGGCTACTTGACGACGGTTTTTAAGTCTCCTGAGTTCATTATCTATTCACTGAGAGTTCTATCATGACAAACGCTAACCAGTCTGCAAAAAACTCCTCTCGTCAATCTCGCAAGCCCCATCTCTTGGCTGCGGCTCTCGTTTCTGCAACCAGCTTTCTTAGTCTTGCACCGGGCATGTTTACGGCGGCCAAAGCTGAGGTGATTGGCAGAGACGATCGCACGACTCCCTCCTATGATTGGATGACTCGCCCCGGTCAACAACGGGCTGCCTTTGGTCAACTCGAAATCAAACAACAAGACGGCAACTACAAGTCTTGCAGTTTTGTCATGGTCGGTCGCAACATTGGTCTGACGGCGGCCCACTGCGTGATGGATCGGGAAGGAAAGCCCGTTTCCCAGGTCAAAGCTTTCGCCGCCCGCCACGGAAACTACCCTGGCACGACTGTTCCTCGTTATCGAGCCATGGCCAATATGGATTGGTTTGTCCGCGGAACTCGTGTTTACCCCAATAACGCTGCCACCTTTGCCAAAGACTGGGCGGTGATTCATCTCACAACCAACATGGGCGACATCACAGGTTGGATCGGCAATGTAGGCTATGGCAGTGGCGGCAAAGATTTAGCTGGGCAAGTCACCAACTACATTGGCTATCCGGGTGATTGGCCAAGTCGCACCCCTGCCATGCACAGTGGCTGCCGATTTACTCGCTTTTCTGCTGGCATGATCTTCCATGAGTGTGACACCACCAAGGGTACGTCAGGCTCTGGGATGTACTATCGCGTTGCAGACGATAACCTGCGGGTGCAAGCCGTCAACAACTCTGAGGGATGGCGTTTTAGTGATGGCAGCCGAGCTAATGGGGGCGTTCCTCTCGATACTTTCATGCCTACCGTGAAGCTCTACAGAGGCTACTAAGGAGATTTCCAGGAACAAATTTACCCATTAATTAGGTTGGATCAGAATATCCCACTTCGGTAGTTCAGGATTCCGTTGCAACCTCTTTTCAATCTCACGCATGGCTACTT
>JAAUOZ010000065.1 GCA_012034655.1 Leptolyngbyaceae cyanobacterium CSU_1_3
GGGCGCAGTGCATAACCTGTCACAAAGCCCCGTTTTTTACGGATAACATGATTCACCCGATCGCCGAAATCAAGTCTAACCCTGCCCGTGCTGAGTCGCGTCTGGCGCAAAATGCCCTACTCGTGCCCTCCAAAATGTATACCCTCAACACGCCCGTACCAATTCCTGCTAATGCCGAAACGATCGACGTGCCCACCGAAGGAATTTCTGACACGCCGACCACTTTGCCCAAAGGCTTGTTGCCCGATGGCGGCTACAAAACGCCCTCCCTGCGAGGCTTATATCTGACGGCTCCCTATCTGCACGATGGTGGGGTTGCAGTTCGCAAAGGGGCGCTGCAAGTGGGGGCAGATGGCAGCTTTAGTGTGGCCGATCCGGCTGGGTTGGGGCTTTCGGGTACGCTCAGTCAAGCGATTCCGGCGGATGCTGCGGATAGTTTGCGGGCTTTGGTCGATCGTGCCCTTCGCGCTCAAGTCATTGCCAGTAACAAACTCAATCCAGCGCTTCAGTTGAGCAATCTAGATGGCACAGGTCACGAATTTTATGTAGACGGGTCAACTGGGTACTCCCCCTCGCAGCAGAATGATCTGGTGAATTTTTTGCTGGCGTTGGATGACAACCCAGGCAAGTTCTAGAGCGCTTGGGCATCGATCGCCATCGATGCCCAAGCAACCGTTTGAGGGGACTTCCGACTAAGATTTCTAGCTCAAACTCCCCTACGGAACCCACCTCAAAAAACATCGATTTCCATGCTGCTCGGTCATCTCTGCACCCAATCGATCGTAAAACTTCAGCCCACGCGTATTTCGAGCATCAGCATTCCAAGCAAGATGGGTACAGTTCTTTTCTTTGGCGATTTGAGCTAATTGCGCCATGAGTGCGGCTCCAGCCCCTTGACTTCTCATCGTGTCGTCTACATATAGATCGTCAAGCCAAATGCTGGGCTGACCTGCAAAAGAGGAGTACCTGAATCCATACAATGCAAAGCCGACCTCATGGGCCGAAATCTCTGCAAACAGAACGTAAGAAAAAGGAATGACCCCAAACAGTGTTCTGCGTATTTTGTCTTCAGAGACTTGCAGCACCCCAGAGAAGGCCCCGATATTTCGGTCAAATTCTGACTTCTTCTGGATGAAGGAAAAAATCAGAGGTACATCATCAACCGTGGCCGATCGAATGTTCATAGATCATAGGACTTACGCACTGTACAAAACGAGCATATTGTGGATTAACGTAGATACGTCGTTCCAACCATTTACAAACTTCCCTTCTGGGGTTGAGATCGGCTAGAAGAAAGCAGGAAAATCAAACTCAAAGTGCTGAAAACCGGGACTGCTACCTTAGCTTTTCTGTCAATGCGTAAGTCCTAGATCAATTTGCGATCGCTTCAGAATTTTCCTAATCTTTAACGTGAATTCAACCGCAGCGAAAGATGCGGTTGTCAATCCGGGCTGCCCCCTAAATCCCCAATTTTGGGGGATTTAGGGGGCAGAAGCGCAGAACATCGAAGTGAAAAAAGTTGTCGAACTGACGTTAATTCACGATCTTAAGCTAGTTCTCACCATTGAATCAACCGTCCGCAGTCAAGAGTTCTGGCTGCGGATTATTTTTTGTAGTTTTAGACGAAGTGTAATTGTTTTTTCCCATCGCCCAATCCCTTTCGTCGGAGGTGAGAGCACTTTGAGCGGTATCAAATTCACGTTAATCAATTTGCTAGCGCTGTCGTTTAACCAGTTCGGGCGATGCCAATTTGCTGAGAGTAGTGCTTGACTAGCTGCCAGCCAAATAGCAGAACAAAGGCAGGATTGTTGAATAAGTATCGTTTCCAGAGTCGTCTGGGTTCTGCGGCAAAGCGGCAAAGCCACTCTAAACCGAGGTGCATCAGCCATCGGGGAGCCTGAGGTACTTGTCCACTGTGAAAGCTAAAGGCTGCCCCCACGCCGATCGCCACTGCTTGCAGTTTGCCTTGCTGTCGCGCCATCCATTCTTCTTGTTTGGGACAACCCAACGCGACAAAAACGACCGATGCGCCAGAGGCATGGATGCGATCGCAATCCCTTGCTTCTTCTGCGGCGGTCAAGTCTCGAAAGGGTGGCGCATAGCTGCCAGCGATCGTCAGATTGGGAAAGCGCTGTTGTAAATTGTGGTGCAGTTTTTCTAAAATTGCCTCTGTGCCGCCGTAGAGATAGATTGATAGCCCAGACTGAGCCGCACGATCACACCAAGACAACATCAAATCGGGGCCATACACCCTGGTCTGAGTGGGATCTTTGAGCAGCCTGAGCGCCCAAACTAAGGGCATTCCGTCGGGTGTCACCAGGGCAGCGGACTTGAGAACTTGCTGGTAGGGTTTGCGCCAGTAGGCCGTCATCACCACATGCACATTCGCTGCCACGACATAGCAGGAAGTTTTTTGCGTTGCCCAACGTTGAATTCGATCGCAGGCTTCTGCATAACTGGTGCAGTCAATTCGCGTTCCCAAAACTTCTACTGCTTTCATAACCACAAATTCCGGTAGGCTTGCTCTGTGCGTTCGGCGATGTGTTGCCAGTTGTATTGTGTATTGACTTTGCGCCGTCCAGCTTCTCCCATGATTTTTGCCTGAGTGGGGTTGAGAAGAAGCTGGCAAAGGCGATCGGCAATTTGATCGGCTTCCTGTGCAACCAGGAAGCCATCTACGCCATCGCTGATCACTTCTGACACCGCCGGAATCGGACAGCCAATGACAGGTTTCTCAAAGTGCCAGGCTTCGGTGTAGACTCCGCCAAAACTCTCTTGGGTCGAAGGGACGCACAGCACAGTGCAAGCAGCGATCGCGTTGGTTTTCTCCTGCAAATCGACTTTGCCCAACCGATGAATTCTAGGGTCGTTCAGTTCTCTAAAAACGCTTTCTGACTGGGCAACGGCAGGGCCGATAAAGACAAACTGCGCGTCGGGGACTTTTTCCCACACTTGCTTTGCGGCTTCTAAAACCTGACGATAACCTTTGTAGGGATAGTGTTGTCCGAGAAATAGGACGATCGGATCTTTGAGTTGATGCTTTTGCTGGAAGGCGATCGCGTCTGCCTGGGGAGCCAAAATCGCTCCCATTCCGATGACGGTGATGCGATTTTCTAGCACCCCTAATTCTATCAAAATCTGCTTCTCAGCTTGCGTCAGTGCGAGCACAGCATCCGCCATTTTGTACAGCTTCAAATATTCGCGGTATCGCCACCCAACCCAACGAGGATGGTGTACCGGAGTCAGCACAAAGGGCAAATTTCGCTTGCGTGCTGCCTGCAAAGACGCATAACTTAAGCCTTCTCGACCGATGCGAACGTTATGAATTAGATCTGCCTGGTCTGCGTAAGGGCTGAAATGTTGCTCTAAACAGGCAGAAATGATGGGCAATGCAAGACCCATTAAGGATAGTAAATAGGCACAAAGGGAGCAAGTTTTAGCTTTTCTAAGATCGACAATCCTAATCGATGCACGGGGATACGATCGACTACATAGTCGCAATTCTTTTGGGGTGCGTTTAGTGTGGTTCCTATTAACCAATCGGTACGATTTTGATCCCAATGGCTAATCACTTGAATGGAGTGGTGTGGGTTGAGTGCTTGAGCAATTTTGTGTTGAAGAAGCTGAGCACCTCCAATATACGGAGGGTAGGCTGTTAGGGTATAGAGCAGTCTCATAAAATTCAACTACTTTTAGGTTTAATTGGCAGCAATTTTGTAGAGATTAGCGGTTTGCTCGGCACATTTTTCCCAACTAAATTGACTGGCTCTTTGTAGAGATTTATGAGACATTTCGGCTTGAATCTTCTGACTGTTGAGAATAGTTGAAAATGCCTGACAAAGTTCATCTTCTTGGTGGGGGTCGATCATAATTCCAGCGTCGCCCACAACTTCAGGTAAAGAGCTTGTGTTAGAGGTAATGACAGGTGTTCCACACTGCATTGCTTCGAGGGGCGGTAAACCAAATCCTTCATAAAGAGAAGGGTAAGCAAACACAGACGCACCACTGTAAATTGCGCTCAGATCTTGATCAGGAATGTAGCCTGTGAGGATGATCCGCGATCGCAACTTTTGGTCTGCTTCTGGCAAAGATTCAAAGATACGATCGTACTTCCATCCTAATGCTCCAATTAAGACTAAGTTTGTTTCTTGATCGTTCATCTCTTGAATATATTTTAGAAACCCTTTGATCAAGAAATCTAGATTTTTTCGAGGCTCAAGAGTTGCAAGACTCATGATAAAAGGAGAGGGAGGAATATTAAATCGCCTGAGCGTTTCTAAAATTAAAGTACGATCGGTGACTTGATAGAAAGATTCAGAGGCAGCCGAGGAAATTACAAATACTCTGGCAGGATCGATCGTCGTGAAATTACAGAAATCTTGCTTTGTCGATTCGGAAACGCAGATCAGGTAATCTTGATCTTTCCTGATGCGAGCGATCGCACTTTTGAGATGTTGAGTATCGCGAAACTTGAAGTATTGAGGGTATAAAATTGGAATCAAGTCATGCATCGTAAAGATACAAGGTCTTGTTTTTGCAAATCCTAATTTTCCAGTTTTGAAAAATGGGAAATGAAAAAGATCAATCGCTTCAATATTAATTTTAGGTGGAAAAATTTTCTCGATCGGCAATGTTAAAAACCTTCGTAGTAGCTTGTCTTGAAGTTTACGACTGCTGACACGACCCCAACTTAAAATCAACAAGCTTTTTTTCAGTTTTATACAATAGAGAACTGTAGCCTTTTGAATGGATTGGCAACGTAAATTTGTCAAGAGCTTCAGGGTAACTCTGCTTAACATATTGCAGAGACGCTGCCATTTCCCAGTAGCTTCTACAGGCAGTTAAGGTCAACTCAACATCATTTCTTTGGGTAAGATGTTTCACATTTTCATCAATTACTCGAAAGATTCCAGTTCGAGATCGTTGATTAAAGTGGCTAATTCCCAACACAGAAATATCGTAGGCAACTCTGGGGTGTCCCATGGGAAATGTGATTGGTAAAATGTGATTGGTATTAGGGATAATAGCTGACTAAAGATCAACGATCGCGACCAGTGATGAAGGTAGATCTAGGTCAGATTTTTCAGTTAAATATAGAACTCCTTTGACTAAAAATGCAGCTAAGCGTCGAGTGGCGGACTCCAAAAAATTTCTCGGCTTACCTTTAACTAATTCAGAGCATAAATATCGAGTGGGAACGCGAAGCTCACCGAAAATTTTGAACGGTGCATCTGTCACAGACTCGATCAAATTCTTTAGTGATTCTGAACTGTAATATCTTAAATGAGTTGAATCTTGATAGGTCATCAACATCAAACTGCAATCTTGAAGAAGTGCATAATTTTTGTGGGGAACTGCAACAATCAATCGATGCTTCGTCACTCTAATTAACTCTTTTAGCGCTGATATATCATCGACATGCTCAAGCACATCAAAGCAATAAGTAGAATCAAAATATTTATCTGAAAACGGTAGGTTTTTAATGTCTGCTTGTTGGTAGAATCCTCGACGATCGTCGAGAATTGTTTCTAAAAACTCGATTGTTTTATCAATTCCAGTAACCTTGAAACCTTTCGATCGTAAGTATTCTGAATAAGCACCTCCAGCACAGCCAGCATCTAGAACCATATCGCCCAAAAGATAGCGATCGAGGTGGGCAATTCTTTCTATGTTCAAGTCACCTGTCACCGATGACCATTGGTACTTGCGAGCATTCTCCAATGAGTAAGCGTCCACTACAATATCTCCTAGTGACTGTTTATTAGTTTAGATGCAGAATGCATTTTTTGTAGGGTTTTCAACGTTTGAGTTCCAATGATTCCTATTGAAAAAACAAGCAAGCAAATCGCAGTTGCCCAGCAAATTCCTGACACCCCGATGAGATGCCCCAAAAAGACAGACAGAAATAGATTAGTCATACCTGCAGCCAGCCCAAAAATGACTTGAGACTTTAGTTTACCCAAACCATTCAGCAAGGTTCCAATGCAGTGACCCAACGCCAGCAAAATATTTGTTGTCGCCATTGCTAAAATCAACCCTTCATCGATGAAAATGGCTTGATTGAGCCAGGCATTAATAATTTTGTTGGTAAAAATAGCGAGGATTGCACTCGATAAGATAGACCAGATCAGAGTGAGCATGATCGTTTTTCTAAAAGTTTGAATTACCCAAGAAATATCTCCCCTAGAAAATGCTTCACTGTAGGCTGGCCATAGGGGAAATAGAAACGCAGTATGAATGGTTCCGAGTAGGGTAAATAGTTTTAGAGTGATTCCATAAACGGCAACTTCCTTTGCACCAAAGAGTTGAGTAACAATGAGTAAATCAGTCTGAAAAAATATAATTGCACTCGTTTGAACAACCCAAAATTGTAGCCCTGTTTTTAACAACCACTGGGCTTGCCTCCAATCGAAAGCAGCGAAATCAGGACGAAGCGATCGCCATTTCCATCCAAAAACATGCAGCGTCGAAAGCAAATCTCCTAATAAAGAAGTGCCAAAAAATAGGATTACCAACTGCGGTAAACTCGCTTGAAAACGAATTGCAGCTAATAGAGCGGAAATCGCCAACACACTACTTAATCCGTTCCAGGCTTGATAGAAATAGCCTTCTTGATAGGCTGTATAAATGCGCCCCGCGATCGAGAGAGGTAGCCGTAAAACAAAGCCTACAAAGAAAGCGATCGTGGCCCATCCAATCTCAGATTTTGCCTGATCAGAAGCCACATTAAAGACACGATTCCATTCTACCCAGGGATACAGAAATGCAAAGGCCAATGCGAGAACGATCGCGCATCCAACAGTCAGCCAAAATGCAGTTGATACCGCTTGTTTCGCTTGTTGTCCATCTTCCTGTCCATCCGCCGAAGAAAGCGCATTTGTTAGGCTGTTTGCCACGCCAAAATCAGTCAGACTTACCCAACTCAGCAGCATACTCAGCGTCAACCACACGCCAAATCTTTCAGTTCCTAAATATTGAGCCGTCAGCGGAATCGAGATTAGACTCATTGCCGTGGTAATGCCTCGAACTGCTAACGTTGTGATTCCCGTGAAGGCTACACGGCGAATTCTGCGATCACCTTGCCCATTTGAGGTTTTTGATCGGGTAAAAATCGAGTCAGAAATCGCGGCACTCGATTCATGGGTTGTTGTTAGTATTTGTCTACTTGGGCGCTAGGGTGAAGGCGGATCAAATCGGCAATGTTGCGAAGCATTGTTTCACAGATTGTATCAAGCGGCAGGTCGTTTTGATCCCGTCCAAAAGGGTTTTCGATTTCGATTCCAATTTCCTCAATTCCAAACAAAGTAAAGCTAATTAATATGACAACAGGGCACGTCCACCAAACAAGATTTCCTACCATTTGAAGGGTAAAGAAAGACAATAAAGCAGCAATAATTGTTTGAGGTGAATGGCATAGGCCAAAGGCATAGGAGTCTTCAAGATGCGCTCACATCCTCCTAACTGATCGACTATGATATCTAGCAGTTCGTGCATTGCTGTGAGTTGGTGAATATTCAGCCGATCGTACTGGTGTTGCCCTTGTAAATAGTCTGCAATCCAAAGTGAAACTTGCAGCGGCGGATTAGTCGCTTCCTGTAGCTTAGTGTATTGATGGGGCGCGATTAAATTCTTTAGTTCATGGTTGATAGGGTCTTGCCGGAGGTGCAATTTTGTTGAGACGGCAAAGGCAACGAGTAAGTTTAAAACAGCAATTTTGTCTTCTCGATCGCTCCCGTCTTTCTCTTCCACTGCGAGCCAAATTCGTCGAGATAAGTTTCTGACTCCGTTGATAATTTTGCCCCAACATTTGCGCCCTTCCCAGTAGCGATCGTAGGCGGTGTTTGTGCGAAAAACTAACAGCAATCCGAGTACGATATTGGGAATCAGGCTTGCTAAAAAGGGAAGCGAAACTGGAAATTTGTAAATATGAAAAGCCGTAATAACAAGCCCAAATAATCCGCAAAAGAACGATCGCGGTAAAACTGACAAAATAATCGAACCCTTTAGTTGCAATGCCAGACGCAACCAACGGCGCTTTTCTAAACTCATCGGTAACGGAATAAATGAGAGAACAATTAACGTCGAACTTTGCCCGTAAACCCTGCGGCTTTGAATTGTTCTAGCTTAAGAGGTGTGGGTTGGTTAGCAGCGACGGTGATTCTCAGTTCAAAATCGCTGATCCCAGGGGGAACTGATTCGATCGACCCCAGCCGTGTACGATTTTGCATCACTGAGTCGTTGTTCGCATCGTAGATGCGCCCAAAAATATCGGCATTTACCACAGGTTTATTGGTTGGGTTTTCGGCTTTGCCCGTGACGATAAAGCAGTTTGCCGCCCGTGAAGTTGCGCCACTGCTAACGGTTCCGGCTCCAACTTCTGTGGGGCACTCATGATAAGACAAATTGGATAGCTTGATTTGGGTCAGCGCAAACGCATCGGGAGCATACAGCCCGCCCAAAATCCACATACAGGCTGAGAGAATGACAATAACCAAAGCTCGAAACTGCATAGCGCCCCCAAGGTGCGATCAACAAATCATTCTGCGACTCACGGATATTATCGACTGCTTTCGCCTCAGTTGCACGGTTGCTTGCGAAAAAACACCCTCGATCGTCTGGTGTAGAGCACCCATTCTCTGAGCAAAAAAATGGGCGGGCGCAGGGCCCACCCACCAGGAGGAGATGTCTCAAAAAGCTTCTCTGTAGACTCAGCATTGTTTGCTTTTTCTACCGATGTCTAAGACTTCAGAGGCTGGATGCACCTTTCCTGATCAAATCCTGATCAAAACGATCGAATCTCTAAAATTGTCACTCTTAAATTTTGCTAATTTTGCTCGTTGTCTGAGGCAAAATCGGGCTGATGGCTGCCAGGGACACGCCAGTCTTCGTTTTCGCCACCAATGACCAGCCTTTTCGATCGTCACGTAATCTTGACTGAGTTGGCGAATCGAGTTGATCAAAATGTCTAGGGCGATCGCGTCACTCGTCCCCAGGTCAAACCAACAGCGACCCCAATAGCCTTCATACTCAAACTCGCCCATGTTGTGCATTAGGGCCACAAATGTTTTGTCTGCGCCTTCTTCGTCGTAGGTCATATAGCTGATTTCCAGCCCCACATCCTGAACTTGCAAACTCTCAGCATTAAAGCCACCCAGTTTCCCTAAGAAAAACCAGGATGTAAACAGTTCTTCAACGTACTGCTTCTCCATCTCAGAGGGCACAGTGCTAAACTCTACCCACATCCAAACATTGAACGGATCAAATTCACGAAATAGGATTTGCATGGGAAAAGGGAAGGGGGAGAAGAGAGGGCTGAATTTGAGTGGGATTTGCGATCGCGCTTGCCTAGCTCGCTTTGCCCTGTCGAACCTTTGTTTTACTCACTCAAATTGATTTTTCTTATTCAAGCAGCCTATCGTACTTTGCTCTAATAAATTTCTAGCATCAACCCAGCGATCGCTTAATTTTCCTCCTTCCTCCCCCTGGTTGACTGACAAATCCCTCCCCTCATCCCCCAACCCATTCTCCCCCAAGGGTTAGAAGGGAAGCCAGAACAAAACTAGATTTCAGGGTTCGAGTTTTGTCAGTCAATCATTCCTCATCCTTTACGTCACTGTCCTTTGTTCTGCAATCGACGTTGAGTACGATCGAGTTCGCGTTGAATTTGCTTAACGACACCAGACGGGAGTTGTTCTTTTTGGTTGAGTGCTTTTTGGAAGAATGCCACGCTGTCTTTGTTGTTGCCTTGACGGACTAGAATCTGAGCTTTTAGATAGCTGAGTTCGGGGTTGTTGTTGGGGGTGGCAGCAGAAATCGCTCGATTCACAGCGACTAATGCTTTATCGAGTTGGTTTAGGTCTCGGTAGCCTAGGGCCAATCCGCGATCGGCAAGGTAACGAGGACTGGCGTATTTCTCTAAGCGCTCGATCGCTTGGGCGGGGTTAGACAACGGCAAGCTCACATTTACCGCCAGCATCAAATCAATGTAGCCTTTGATCAAATTTAATTCTGGATCTTGGGGGCAATCTTTTCGGCCTCATCAAGATATTTAAATGCCTGTTGAAGTTTGCCCAGCGCTTGCGGAGTTCCCCGCACGACACCTGCTGTCCCTACGGTATGAGCGCCTTCCAAAAAATTGCCGACAGCGAGGTAAATGTTGCCTCGGAGCGGATCGGTTTTCTTGAGACGATCGCCACTTTCGCGAGTTTTGATCGCGTAGTTTTTGAACTGTTCAGAGGCAGCTTGTTTCTTCTGGGGGTCGGTTTCGCCCTGAGAATTGTTGTACGCCATTGCAGCCCTGAGCGCATGGGCTAACGGTTCATCAGTTTCAGCTTGCTGCAACAGCATTTCTGCGGCTTTGTAGTTGCCCTGCTCAAAAATCGCTTTGAAGGCGGCTTCGGTTTTTTCTCCGATCGGGCGGGGGTTTGTGGTTCTAAATGGGTCTTGGGCAAAAGAGGGCGTTGCCCATAGGGTGAGGGCGATCGCAGCCGCACTGACGGTTTGCCAAAAGCGCACGGGCTGTCTAGGCACGATTCCAGAAACAACCCCCGAAGAAAACCTGTCAATCATAATTCCATTCTCTAGATGACATTTGAAACTGAAGCGACAACCCATGATTTTGCGGTGCAGAAAATCTTGACGCAATTCCTGATCTCAAGTTCCACCCTGGAATTTGCGAATTCAGGAACATCTATCAGCCAGGGTTAAATTTGTCAGAATATAGATAGGGAGATTTGGAGATCGCTTCAGAGGCAGACCTTGAGGTTGCTTCTGAGTCATCATGGCAGATTCTACCGAGCTGGCTAAACTAGCGTTTATTCACCTCATCCCCTAGCCTCCTCCCTGGGGAGAGGGCGAGCCCAGGTTTTATTGAATCCTCGATCCTGAGCAAGTTCGTTCTGTCATTGAGCCAAGAATTCCCATCCTACAGGGTGGGGAGTGTCAATGAATCGTGCAACTGAGTGCTAAGTTTGGGAAAGTTCCAGGCTGCTCGATCGCCGCGATCGTCCCTTTTATCTTGTGAGTACCATCCTGAATGCTCTATCTTCGCGACCTCTCTTACCATCCGCCTGCCAGCCCAGCGGCGATTCTCAAATCGATCAACCTTGAAATCGCGCCTCAGCAGCTAGGGCTGATCATTGGGCCGAGTGGTTCTGGCAAAAGTACGCTACTAGAGATTCTATCGGGGCTGGCCCAGCAGACGAGTGGCAACATTTTTTGGCGAGAGCAAGAATTGAACTTTTTGCACCTCCAGCAGTTAAGCGGGCTGGTGTTTCAGTTTCCAGAGCGACACTTTTGCGGCGGTACGCTACTAGAAGAACTGCGGCTTGGCCATCCAGAAATCGGCTCAGAGCGCATTCACCAAGCCCTGGCAGAAGTTGCCCTCGATCATCTCCCTCTGCAAACTGCGCCCCATTCTCTGAGCGGTGGGCAACAACGCCGCCTCGCCCTGGCCGTACAATTGATTCGCCAGCCTAGCCTGCTGCTGCTTGATGAACCCACCGCCGGGCTTGATTGGTCAATGCGTCAGCAGTTGGTCAATTTGTTGGGCAAGCTCAAGCAGCAGTGGAGTCTGCTGGTGGTGTCCCATGATGCTGGGGATATGCTGGCGATCGCCGATCGTTGTTGGACTCTTCAACACGGCAAACTCCAGGAAATTGACCCAGAAACTTTGAGAAATCAGGCTGAGCCGCAGTTGCCGTTGCTGAATAACGGGATGATTTTGTCTGATCTAGCACAAAAAATCAAGGACTCCAGCCGCCGATTCAGCCTGTGATCAGCAACGACGATTTCGTAGAAGCGAAAAATGAAAAATGAGGGAGGAGGGATGACAGATGAAGTGGGGCCGTCGGGAGCATTTGAGCTGTTGCCGGAGAGGTTTGACCTGTGGCAAAAATCTCTGAATTGGCAGCCAGATGCCCAACAGCAGGGGCAGTTTCAGCGCTTTTATGAATTGATTTTGACCGCCAATCAGCAGTTTAATTTGACACGAATCACGGAGTCTTCAGAGTTTTGGGAGAAACATCTCTGGGATTCTCTGCGAGGGATCGCTCAATTTCTGGCGGGTTCGCCTGCTGCTAGCCCGTTTAGCGCCATCGATATTGGCACAGGGGCCGGCTTTCCAGGACTTCCGATCGCTCTAGTACGCCCAGACTGGCAACTCACCCTGCTCGACTCAACCCGCAAAAAGGTTAACTTCATCCAATCCACAGTGCAAGCCTTGGGGATTGAGAATGTGCAACTGCTGATCGATCGTGTCGAACAAGCCGGGCGACACCGCCACCATCGAGAACACTACGATTTAGCCCTGATTCGGGCGGTAGCATCGGCTCCCGTCTGTGCTGAGTATGCGTTGCCCTTACTTAAAGTCGGCGGATTGGCCATTCTCTATCGCGGTCAATGGACGGAAACCGAAGCCGAAAGTTTGAACCACGCCATCGAACAGTTAGGCGGCACGATCGAACGCACGGAAGCCTTTACGACTCCTCTCACCCAGAGTATCCGTCACTGCCTCCACCTCCGCAAAGTCGCTCCCATTGCCAATGCTTTCCCGCGCGCGATCGGCATGGCCACCCAAACCCCCCTCTAATCTTCATCCCTCACCCTCCTCCTCTCTCATCCTCCCTCCAAAACCACCTCTCTCGCCTGGCATAACAACAACCCATACTCCAAACTTTCTACCACCGCCAGATAGGACGCTTCGAGAATGTTGCCCGACACGCCCACTGTGCTCCAGCGCCGATGCCCATTGCTCGACTCGACTAGCACGCGAGTTTTAGCCGAAGTGCCAGCCGTCCCGTCGAGAATTCTGACTTTGTAGTCGGTCAGATAGCATCGATCGATCTCTGGGTAAAAATTCACGAGTGCTTTTCGCAAGGCCGCATCCAGGGCAGCAACGGGGCCATTGCCCTCGGCGGCTTCGAGAATATCTTGCCCATTCACCGCGAGTTTGACGGTGGCCAGCGATCGGGTGCTTCTTGTCTCTTGCTCTGGGGTCAAATCGTAGTTGACGTGAAATCCTTTGACCTGAAAAGGGTAATGTCTCTGCCCTAATGCTTCTCGCATTAATAGTTCAAAACTTGCCTCTGCGGACTCAAACTGATAGCCCTGGCTCTCCAAGTCTTTGAGATGTTGCAGAATTTTGCGACAGGCGGGGTCTTGGCGATCGAGGTCAATCCCCAAATTTCGTGCTTTGGCTAACACGTTGCTCAGCCCCGCCTGGTCAGAAATCACAATGCGGCGACAGTTGCCGATCAGTTCGGGCTGCATGTGCTCGTAGGTGATCGGGTTACGCTCGACGGCACTCACATGCAATCCGCCCTTGTGGGCGAAGGCCGACAAGCCGACGAAGGGGGCGTGGTCATCGGGGGCCAGGTTCACCGCTTCGCTGACGTAGCGGCTGAGTTGGGTGAGTTTTGCCAGGGCTGCGGGTTGGAGGCAGTCGTAGCCCAACTTCAGTTGCAAATTGGGAATCAGTGAGCAGAGGTTGGCGTTGCCGCAGCGCTCTCCGTAGCCGTTGACCGTCCCTTGCACCATGCGAACGCCTGCCATAACAGCGACGATCGCGTTGGCCCCAGCCACATCGGCATCGTTGTGGGTGTGAATGCCAAATTGAATGCCGCTCGGCTGAGTGGCGATCGCTGCTTCTACGATTTGGCTAATTTCGTGGGGCAAGGTTCCGCCGTTGGTGTCGCAGAAGGTGATCCATTCGGCCCCAGCGGCGATCGCGGCTTGCAGGGTCTCTAGGGCGTAAGTGGGATTGTGCTTATAGCCATCAAACCAATGTTCTGCATCGTAGACAACCCGTCGATCGTGGTGGCGCAGATAGGCGATCGTGTCGCGAATCATGGCCAAATTTTCCTTCAGCGTTGTTTGTAGACCTTCAGTAACGTGGAGATCCCAGGATTTGCCGACGATCGTCACCCAGCGCGTCCCTGCGGCCAAAATCGGTTGCAGCATCGGGTCAGTGGCGGCCGTCTTGCCAGGGCGACGGGTATAGCAGAACGCCACCATTTCAGCTTGGGTCAACGGTTCTTCTTTCAACTGCCAAAAAAACTGCACGTCTTTAGGGTTTGCCCCCGGCCATCCTCCTTCGATAAACGGAATGCCGAGAGAATCGAGCCGCCGCGCAATGCGAAGCTTGTCGGCAACAGAAAGAGACAGTCCTTCACGCTGGGCCCCGTCTCGCAGGGTGGTGTCGTAGATCCAAACCCGGTTGTCTAAGGTCATGGGCAGCGATGGCTCAAATAATAGGTGAGAAGCCTATTTTAGGGAATTTGGTCTGCATCCCTTGGGGTTTGTCATTTGTTCTTAATGAATGTCTGGGCAAATCGGTGACGGTCTTCTGAGTTTTGTCAGTCAACCAGCCTCTTCCTCATTTTCGATTCGTCCGTTAAAGCCTGACAGACTGCTAGAGAAACCAACGGTACTGGCTCAAAAACTGTCACAATTAACAAACAAGGGACTTCTAGATAGACAGTAACCAAACTGTCTCCACTGCCCCTTTCCTCGATCGTTCCCGTTGGCTTGCTTGTTAAGTGGAAGTGCTAGATGATGTTCAAGTAACCAAGTGTGACAAGTTTTGGGGTAAGGCAATTGGGCAGTCTTGACAGCCCAAAAACAGGGAGTTGCCCCTCAGCACGACGCAAGCTTTGTAGAACTTGGGTAACTTGAGAGCAAATGATTAAATTTTGGGGTAGTTAGGGCTATGAACTCTTCTGGCAGAATTGTGGGTGGGTTGTTGATCGGAATCGCAACCCTTTGGATCTTGGGCATCGCAGGTGTGTTTCCATTCAATAATCGACCCGCCAACCAGGTGGCGACGAATGCCGATCGTACCCCTGTCTCTGATGCCAATGCTCGGCGACCCGTCAACCAGGCTAACCAGAATGCAAGGGGGGCGACGACTGCTCTGAATGCCCAAGGGCAACCGACCACGAGTGCCCAAGCAGACAACACCAACACGCCAGGCACTAGCACAACGCCGACGAACGCCGATGGCTCGACCCGGTTCGACAGTTCCAATCTCAACAGCGACACTACCCAAACCGGAGCCACGCCCCAAACCACTCCGCCCCTGCGTGCAGGCTGGTAGCATGAGAACCCGTGAGATCGTCGTGGTGGGTGGTGGAATTGTCAGCCTGGCGATCGCGCTAGAACTCAGGCAGCAAGGTGCTGCGGTCACGGTTCTGTGTCGAGACTTTGCCCAAGCCGCTACCCATGCCGCTGCTGGAATGCTCGCCCCCCAGGCAGAACGCATTCCTTCTAGCCCCATGCTCGATCTGTGCCTCAAAAGCCGTGCCCTCTACCCAGACTGGACTCGCAAGCTAGAATCCCTTTCAGGCTTGAATTCTGGCTATTGGAGCTGTGGAATTTTATCTCCCGCCTACGAAACGCCCCATCCCCTGCCCCTCGCCCCCCAATGGCTCGATCGCGCCCAGATTCACCGCCACCAACCCAACTTGAGTGCTGAAGTCACGGGGGGCTGGTGGTTCCCTGAGGATGGGCAGGTAGACAATCGGGACTTAGCGAGGGCGCTGTGGGTGGCAGTGCAAGAATTGGGAGTGGAGGTGCAAACCGGGATAACGGTAGAAGCAATCGTCCCACATCACGATCGGGTGGCTCATTTACAAACCTCTGCGGGCGACTGGCAAGCCAACCACTATATTGTGGCGACTGGCGCTTGGTCGCAATCTCTGTTGCCGATTCCGGTGTGGCCCAGAAAAGGACAAATCCTATCGCTGCAAGTACCGAGGGAGAGATGCGATCGCACGGGGTTGCCCTTAGAGACGGTCTTGTTTGGTTCAGAGATTTATATTGTGCCCCGTCGAGATGGGCGAATTGTGATTGGCGCAACCAGTGAGGATGTCGGGTTTACCCCTGGCAACACGCTTTGGGGGAAGGAGACTCTGCTCAGAGCGGCGGTTCGTCTCTACCCAGATTTGCAGCACTTCCCGGTGGCAGAATTTTGGTGGGGCTTTCGCCCTGCCACTGCGGATGAGTTGCCGATTTTGGGGACGAGTCCTTACCAGAATTTGACATTGGCAACGGGGCATTATCGAAATGGTATTTTGTTAGCTCCGATTACGGGTGCGCTGATTGCCGATTTCGTGCTTCACCAGACTGCTGACCCATTCCTCGAAGCTTTTTGTTGGTCACGGTTTAAACTCGCGGGCGGGTAGTCTATTTTCGCGTTAGCCACTGATCAGGGCTTCGACAAATTCGTAGCTAGAAAAGGGCCGTAGGTCTTCGATACCTTCGCCTGCGCCAATGAAGCGAATCGGCAACCCTAACTCTTCAACGACCGCCAAGGCCACGCCACCTTTGGCGGTTCCATCTAGTTTGGTGAGTACCACGCCGCTGAGTTGGGCTGCTTCCGAGAAAACTCGTGCCTGTCGCAACCCGTTTTGCCCCAGGGTGGCATCGAGCACTAAGAGCGATTCGACCTTGGCATTGACTGCTTTTTTATCGATGATGCGACGGATTTTGCTCAGTTCGTCCATCAGGTTTTTCTTGTTTTGCAGTCGGCCCGCAGTGTCAACTAGCAATAATTCTGTGCCTCGCGATTGGGCGGCGGCGATCGCATCAAACACAACGGCGGCGGGGTCGGTGTTTTGTCCTGGGTTGGCAATCACTTCGACATCACTTCTTTGTCCCCAGACTTTGACCTGCTCAACCGCAGCAGCCCGAAAGGTGTCTGCGGCGGCGATCAGGCATTTGTAACCCGACTTTTGGGCAATGTGAGCCAGTTTGCCGATCGTCGTCGTTTTGCCTGCCCCATTTACACCCGTAATCAGCCAAATGTTGAGGGTGTCTTTGTCGGGGACAAACAGAGGCGCATGGGACTGTTGTAGGGGACGATCAAGCAAATCGCGCAGAAGCGTCTTTAGGTAGGCGATCGCCTGGTCGGGCGGCAGCACTTCTGCTCGCAGGCGAGTCTGCAATGCCTCAATAATTTTGTCGGTCGCTTCGACTCCGGCATCGGCTTGCAGTAGCAGCGATTCGATCTCCGTCACCGCGTCTTGGTTGAGCGGGCCCTGGCCCACGATCGCCTTGAGTTGATTGACCAAACTACGGCGCGTTCTGTCTAAGCCTTGGCGCAAGCGTTTTAGCCAAGTGATTTCTTCTAGGGTGACATCTTCAGCGCGCCGACCCTGAGCGGACAGCACCTCGGTTGACCAGAGAAAGCCCTCGTCTAGGGTAAAGTCTGGTGGGGCAGGCGGCTGGGGAGGCTGGGTCGTTGGCAGAGGGGTTGAGGCGACGGGTTCAGGTTCTTCGACGATCGCCGAGGCTCGTAGTCTCTCTAACCGAGCTTCTCGATCGGCATCAGCCTTGGCCCAAAAAGGAAGGGGGGCAGCTTGTTCGATCGGCGCTTCCGTAGTTTCGGGAACGATCGCTTCGACATCTGCGCCTGCGGTTTCGAGTTGGGCTTCGGTGGTTTCTGAAGATTCAGGAGTCGGTTCGGGCAGGTCTTCTGCGGCAGTTTCTAGATCAGGCGCAACTTCAACCGACGACTCACTTTCTGATTTTGGGGTTGGTTCCGGAGAATCCTCGCTAGCGGACTCTTGCTGCCGACGCTTTTTGATGTTTTCGTAGGCAGCCTTGGCAAAGTTTAGAGAATTTGCGTCAACATCTGGAGTGGGAGTCGGCTCAGGGGGGGCAGGTTCGGGAGACTTCTCTGCCTCAGCTTTTTGATCGAGCTTACGATTGAACCAGTTGAACGTCATTGCCTGTACCTGAATCTTCTTTCCCTACTTTAGAACAGAAGCGGGAGAGCACTTTGAGTTTTCTGAGGCAAATTTTGGGGTCGATCGTGTCAGTTGGGCTTTGATCCGGCGTGCTGCTGGTCGGTGACGCGACGCAACACGCCGTTGATAAATCGATGCCCGTCTTCGCCGCTATAGCGTTTAGCCAATTCGACGGCTTCGTTAATGGCGACTCGCTGGTCGATGCCCAGATACACCATATCCACGATTGCCATCCGCAAAATGTCTTGATCAATCCGGGCGAGGCGGTTGAGCTGCCAATCGACGAGGGCACTTTGTAGTCTTGCATCAATGTCTTCGCGTTCTGAGACCATTCGCGTGATGATCTCGACTGCATAGTTGCGAACGTCTGGCTGGTTGGTGAGTTGAATAAATTCGGGGATTTCGATCGCACTGCCTACGCGATTGATGGCGTTTTGCGTCAGTTCGATCGTGTCTCTCAAAATTTCCCTGGCACTTTCGACATCGGTCGCGCGGGTTTCACTCTTGAGAAGTTGGGCGTTGCTGCGTTGCAGTTCGGCGGCGGCCGCTTCTAGGGCATCTCTAGCTTCGGTAGCTAAAGTCCGAACAGCCGCCACAACAAGATCCTGTAGTTTTTGAGTGGTCAATCTTTCTGGTTTGGCTGGCAATTGGCTGATGCTCAAAAGGGCCAATTCACGAGCAATTCGACGGGCTTGCATGGCAGCTTGGGTTGGCGAGGTTCGGGATTGCTTGGTTATCTTAACAAGTTTGCGAGCAGCTTTGAGGCTGAGATTTTAACAAGCAAAATGGGCTTTGCTCAACAGAAAGGGGAGACTTTTTGATTTGTATGGATCACGATCGTCGCTGACTGATTGACTTGAGAATGGGTTAAACCTGCCTCATGCCCTTGCAAAGTTCCTGGGATACGGGACTGGCGGGACTCGAACCCTCGACCTACCGCTTAGGAGGCGGTCGCTCTATCCATCTGAGCTACAGCCCCAGGTTTCACGAAATATTATATCAGCCCTCAAAGATATCAGCCCCTCAAAGGCGGCGCGATCGATCTGCGGCAAATACCTTCTATCTCCAGATATTCGTATCTCAGTACTGTAACCTAAAGATTCGTAACATAAATGAATTAGGAGTCTTGGTGACGATGGATCTCAGCTTGGTGATGTCCAATATTTTGAATCCGCCCGTTTTATTTTTCTTTTTGGGCATGTTGGCGGTGCTGGTGAAGTCTGATCTAGAAATTCCTCCTCCCATTCCCAAGCTGTTTTCGTTATATTTGCTCATCGCGATCGGATTCAAAGGTGGAGTAGAACTGGTCAAAAGTGGTGTGGGTCAGGATGTAATGTTGACCATCATTGCAGCGATTTTTATGTCGTGTTGCGTCCCAATCTACACGTTCTTTATTTTGCGAATTAAGTTAGATCCCTATAATGCTGCGGCGATCGCTGCTACTTATGGGGCAATTAGCGCTGTCACTTTTATCACGGCGAGTTCTTTTTTAGATCAGTTGAGCATTCCTTCAGATGGGTTTATGGTCGCAGCACTGGCATTGATGGAATCACCTGCGATCGTGGTGGGTTTGGTGTTGGTGAAAGTGTTTGCGAGCAGTCGAGACACAGATGATTTTGATTGGGGCGAGGTGCTGCGAGAATCGTTTCTCAACGGGTCAGTTTTTTTGCTATTTGGCAGCATTGCGATCGGCATTCTCACCGGAGAACACGGGGCACAGGTTCTCAAACCTTTTACTGAAGATTTATTTTATGGAGCACTGACATTTTTTCTGTTAGACATGGGGCTAGTGGCAGCAAAACGCATCCAGGATTTACAAAAGGCAGGCGTGTTTCTAATCTCATTTGCAATTTTGACTCCCATCTTGAATGCAGGGCTGGGGTTAGCGATCGCTAAACTGATTCAAATGTCGCCAGGTGACGCATTATTGTTTGCTGTTCTGTGTGCGAGTGCGTCTTATATTGCGGTTCCTGCTGCGATGCGTCTTACGGTTCCTGAAGCAAATCCTAGTTTATATATTTCGACTGCTCTAGCGGTAACGTTTCCATTCAATATTATTTTTGGCATCCCTCTCTATCAGTATGGCGTTAATTTATTTTGGAGTTAGCTCAATGCAATCTGTTAAACGTATCGAAATCATGGCAAGTTCGGTTGAGCTAAACAAGATTCTCGCCGGGTTAGACAAGGCTGAAGTTCCTGGATATACGGTGATTCATAACGTGTCGGGCAAGAGCGATCGCGGCACAATTTCTGAGGATTTTGCTCTCAATAGCTTAGACAATGTGTATGTGATTGCGTTTTGCCAGGTTGAAAAACTTGAGGCAGTGATTGAGAAGTTGAGTCCAATTTTGAACAAGTTTGGTGGGGCTTGCTTTGTGTCAGATGCGATGCAGGTGGCGATCGTGCGCTGTGTCAGTTAGTCGATGGCTTCAGGCATCCTATTACTGGCGCTGGTTGTGATCTTAGGAAGTGCGATTGTCCTCGCTCCGATCGTCGCCGAATATCACTACGCTTGCCGCAAACTCCAACAACCCGATCGAGCAGAGGCCATAGCCACGATCGCCCCTGGTTATCGGTATGTCTGCTGGGCGACAGGAACCGCCATGATTGCCGCCGCGATTGTGCTCCTCTTTCGTCTAGAGTGGTAAAGTTGAACCCCAGATCAGGCCCAACCCCTGAGTCACAAGAGTCATAACTTGCCTGCAACTGTTAAGAATTTTAAGAATCGCAACTTTGCGTTACCCTTCACGGGTAAATTCACAAATGGAATCATCTAGCAACCAATAGGAAATCTTCTTATGACAGGTTCATACGCAGCCTCATATCTGCCCTGGATTCTCATTCCCATCGTCACCTGGCTATTGCCGATCGTCGTCATGGGCTTGCTGTTCCTATACATTGAGCGCGAAGACCCCACTGGCATCTAAATCGCTCAATTCACACCATCAAAAAGCCGCCTATCTGTCTAGATAAACGGCTTTTTTTATTGAAAGATCAACAGGTTGCTCCCAAGACTAAATAGAGGAGCCTAAACCCGCATACGCCCCATAGAAAAACAATCCAAGCAAGCCCAAAATCCCCATTCCCGCCACAGTTGCGACGATCCAAAGGGGAATTCTTCCACCACTGCTCACAGTCTTACCTCCCAACAATGCAAGTGTTTATAAATCAATTTAGACAGAGATTAACTGTCTAAAAGCCTCTAGTTAATTGAAGAAGTAACTAGAGAAAAGAATACCCAAGGTAAAAATCAGCAACAGACCCAAATAGAGAGACGTTCTATTGAGTTCGACGGGCTGTTTGTTGGGGTTTGATGCGCCTTTAATAGCCACGGTTTTCTCCTATCGTTGAATGAACTGCATGGAAGCGATCGCGCCCAAGAAGAAAACACTTGGAACTGCCAATGTATGAACTGCTAACCATCTCACCGTAAAAATTGGATAAGAAACGGGTTGATTTGGAGTGTTACTAGTCATGTTTTTCTGAATTGTTATTTAGAAACTACTTGCCACTTGTGAACTTATCAACTTGCTGTTTTGCTTCAAAGCGGTTGTTGATGATCGGCGCTTCTTGGCGCGTAGCGGGATAGTATTCGTTGGGGCGGGGTGTGCCAAACACGTCGTAAGCCAAACCTGTGCTGACAAACAACCAACCTGCAATAAATAATGCAGGAATTGTAATGCTATGAATCACCCAGTAACGAATACTTGTAACAATGTCGCCAAATGGGCGCTCTCCAGTAGTACCAGCCATTTAGATTCCTCCGCAAACAACAATCAAAAGCCTATTAACCATCATACGAGACTATAGAAATCACCACAAGAGAAATCACTCGCGAACCATCTCCTCATAAAGCTAATTTGCGGGGTCTGATTTCTGGCAATATTTTCGATCGCAGACAGTTCCATCAAACCTTACAAATTAGCCCAAAGATTTACGCGGTTTTTGCCTGCCCCTGGTAGCGCAACAGAGTTCCGCGTTGGCCAATAATGAACCCTTTATCAGGACTCATAAATGTAATCTTGTAAAGGTTCGCAGGAATGTTCTCGACCTCTGCATCTTTTTGCCAGGTTTTGCCATTGTCGAAGCTACACAGCAAGTTGCCACTGCCACCGACTACCCAAAGCTCGTCTTGAGTGCGATAGGCCAGATCTAGAAGCCCCCAGCTTGTCGCAAACTCAGGGTTTTGTGCCTCCTGCCAGTCTTCTGGGTTGTCAGCAGAATTGCTGAATTGCACCTGCCCCCCTCGCGCCAGCATCCAGAGGCGACCATCTTTGGTGAAGCCCATGCTCTGGAGGGCGGCGAGAACTGTTGCGGTTGTAAGGATGCCAGATGTCGTCTCCGGGCTTCCAAACTGAAAAGAAGTTGCCCCGCGAAGAAACGGCAACATAGGAACCATCGGCATAGCGATCGAGGGATTTTGCCACCCCAAAAGCCTCAGAGACCAGGGCTTTCCAATTTTTGCCGCCGTCCGAGGTGCGGTAGATGGCTCCCAAATCGGTCGTCATTTCTGCGGTCTTGTCGCCTAGGGCTACGATCGTGCTGGGGGAACCGGGAAGCTGTTGACTCAGGGGAATCTGTGACCAAGACTGCCCGCCATCCATTGTGTGCAGCAAGATCGAGGGTTGCCCTGTGATCCAACCTTCTTTGCCTGAGAAGTTGACCGAACTGAAGCGATAGAGTTGTTCGCCGAGATCCAAAACTCGCTGTCGCCAGGTTTTGCCGCCATCTAGGGTTTCTAGCAGTGCTGACTTCGTGCCGACGAGCCAGCCGTGGTTGGGGTCATCGGTAAAGCTGATGTCCAGCAGGTTTTCTGCCACGGGAAGCTCGACCTGCTGCCACGGGTTAAAGCTCAAAGTAGGCAAAAAAGCAGACTTGCAGCCAGTTGTCAACACAACGATCGCCAACAAGATAACAAATTGTTTCCAGGCTCTCACAATCCAATGCATCGGTTTCTAATCTCTAAATACAAATTTCTGTTCTACTTCAGTCTGCTCTACTTCAACATCGGAGCACGCTGCTATTGCAACCCATAGAGACTGAGGAAAAAAATGAACCCCAGGATTAGCCCTCCAAAAATCAGAAGGTTCTTCTGCCCTGGCGTGAGCGTATTCACGCCAAGGCCGTAGCCCAGGTTAGCCTTAAACCCAGAAGCACTACCCACCGGCCCAATGTTTTGGAATCGGGAGGTCGGCGCACCACAAACTGGGCAGCGCCAGTTTTTTGGCAAGTCTTCAAAGGCGGTTCCTGCTGCAATATTGCTGCGATCGTCACCCTTCTGAGGCTCGTAGACATACCCACAGGCAGCGCATTCGTGACGATCGGGGGGCGGTGCGATCGCAGCTTCTGGGGGACTGACAATTTCTTCTTCGGGACTCATAGCTAACAATGAGGGTAGAGGACGGGATGCCAATCTTAAAATCTCCGTTAATTATTATGACATTATGACCAGACACTTAAGAAAGACATTTTTTAAGCGAGAGGTCACTATATTTTTCTCGTGCCGCTATTTCTCTCCTTCTCCTACCGCAAGAGAGGGCAGCCAATTTAGACAAGGGTTGGGGTGAGGGCGATTCTGGAAACTTGCGCGTCGCTTTTTGCCTTCCAGAATCTCCGCAAAGCATAGAAACTTCTTTATGAAAAGACTCAGAACCTCTGCGGACAAATTTCTAGTATGGCCAGGGTCTTCGAGCACCTAGGAGACTGACACCCCTCTATAATGTGAAGCAGAAGTAACACCCCTGTTCTGAAATCTACCGTGTTCTGAATTTACTTTTGTAAGAGGCGGCTAACCACTGTGTTTGTCTTGAGTGGCTACGAATATCTTTTGGGTTTCCTAATGGTTTGTTCCTTGGTTCCCATCCTGGCTTTAACGGCTTCTAAACTGGTTCGCCCTAGTCGTCGCGGGCCTGAGCGCCGCACTACCTATGAGTCGGGCATGGAACCGATCGGTGGCGCTTGGATTCAGTTCAACATCCGTTACTACATGTTTGCCTTGGTCTTCGTGATCTTCGATGTAGAAACCGTGTTCCTGTACCCCTGGGCAGTCGCTTTCAGCCGATTGGGGTTGTTAGCATTCATCGAAGCCCTGATTTTTATTGGAATTTTGATTGTCGGTCTGGTTTACGCCTGGCGTAAAGGAGCGTTGGAATGGTCATGAATTCAGAACTTACCGCTAGCGGGGCGTTGGTGAACCCGATCGAACGTCCAAATATCACCCAAGAACTTTCCGAGAACGTCATTCTAACTAGCGTTGATGACCTCTACAACTGGGCCAGATTGTCGAGCCTTTGGCCGCTCCTGTTTGGCACTGCCTGCTGTTTTATTGAATTTGCGGCGCTGATTGGGTCGCGGTTTGACTTCGATCGCTTTGGCTTGGTTCCGCGTTCTGCCCCTCGTCAGGCAGATTTGATCATCACCGCAGGGACGATCACCATGAAAATGGCCCCAGCGTTGGTTCGTCTCTATGAGCAAATGCCCGAACCGAAGTATGTGATCGCCATGGGTGCTTGCACGATCACAGGTGGCATGTTTAGTGTTGATTCTCCTACAGCCGTGCGTGGCGTTGACAAGCTAATTCCCGTTGATGTCTATCTACCAGGTTGCCCACCTCGACCGGAGGCGATCGTCGATGCAATCATCAAACTCCGCAAGAAAATCTCGAACGAGTCGATTCAAGAGCGGGGCAGTTTGCGCCAGGTGCATCGCTACTACAGCACAACCCACAATATGGAGATTGTCCCTCCAGTGCACACGGGCAAATATCTTGCCGAAGCAGACCGCCAATCCCCTGCTCCAGAACTCAGGGAAGCCATGGGTCTGCCCATTGCACCCATCCTCAAGGCAACCGAAAAGCAGGAGGTCGATCGTGGCTGAAGAAGACCTTAAGACACCCCCCGAAGCGGCGGCGATCGTAGAGGCGGGAAAAACTTCTAAATGGCTGACAAGCAACGGCTTTGAGCATGAATCGATCGGTCTAGATGCCAGTGGTGTCGAGATGATCAAGATAGACGCAGATCTGCTGATTCCCTTTGCCACTGCCCTCCATGCCTACGGGTTCAACTACCTTCAGTGTCAGGGCGGCTACGATGTCGGCCCCGGCCAAGAATTGGTCAGCTTCTATCATTTAGTCAAGGTGAGCGACAACGCCGATCGCCCGGATGAAGTTCGCCTCAAGGTCTTTCTACCGCGCGAAAATCCTAGAGTCCCTTCAGTTTATTGGATCTGGAAAGCCGCAGACTGGCAAGAACGCGAAACCTACGACATGCTGGGCATTATCTACGAAGGACATCCTAGCCTCAAGCGTCTACTCATGCCTGAAGATTGGCAGGGCTTCCCCCTTCGCAAAGACTACGTTGCCCAAGACTTCTATGAGTTGCAAGATGCCCACTAAGATGCCCGCTAATAGCTAGATTAGCTGAGACAAATCCACCTCCTTCAACAAAGCTCCTCTGCATTTATTCAGGGGAGTTTTTTAAGTGGAATTGCATGAAATAATAGTCCCAGATTTCAAGTTGCGATCGTTCCTACAAAAACCGCTTAATCATCTGTAACCCCTCAGTGATAAGCTGAAAAATGGCGGTAACGCGCAAAATATTTACATTGTTGAATAGCTGAACCAGCGGAGTAGGGCGTAAGCATGGTCACCACCGCAGAAAAAACGAACGTCGGTTACATCACACAAATCATTGGTCCCGTTCTAGACGCGAAGTTCTCCAACGGCAAAATGCCTCGGATCTACAACGCACTCACCATCAAAGGCACAAACGAAGCAGGGCAACTCGTTTCTGTCACCTGCGAAGTGCAGCAACTGCTAGGTGACAACCAGGTTCGCGCCGTTGCCATGAGTTCCACTGACGGTCTCGTGCGCGGCATGGAAGTGGTTGACACCGGAGCGCCGATCAGCGTCCCCGTTGGGGCTGCCACCCTAGGACGGATCTTCAACGTCTTAGGCGAACCCGTTGACAACCAAGGCCCCGTTGACACCACAGACACCCTGCCCATTCACCGTGCCGCGCCTAAACTGACCGAACTAGAAACCAAGCCTTCTGTGTTTGAAACGGGTATCAAGGTGATCGACCTGTTGACTCCTTACCGTCGCGGCGGCAAAATCGGACTGTTTGGCGGCGCTGGCGTAGGCAAGACGGTGATCATGATGGAATTGATCAACAACATTGCCACCAACCACGGTGGTGTGTCCGTATTTGCTGGCGTGGGTGAGCGCACCCGTGAAGGAAACGACCTTTACAACGAAATGATGGAATCGGGGGTCATCAAAAAAGACAACCTAAATGAGTCTAAGATTGCCCTGGTTTATGGTCAGATGAACGAACCGCCCGGAGCCAGAATGCGCGTGGGCCTGTCAGGTCTGACGATGGCAGAATACTTCCGCGACGTGAATAAGCAAGACGTGCTGCTGTTTGTGGACAATATCTTCCGGTTTGTGCAAGCGGGTTCTGAGGTGTCTGCACTGCTGGGTCGAATGCCGTCTGCGGTGGGATATCAACCCACCCTGGGGACAGACGTAGGCGACCTACAAGAGCGAATCACCTCCACCACAGAAGGATCAATTACCTCGATCCAAGCGGTTTACGTGCCTGCGGATGACTTGACTGACCCTGCTCCTGCGACTACTTTTGCTCACCTAGACGGAACCACCGTGCTATCTCGTGGTCTGGCATCTAAGGGAATTTACCCCGCAGTCGATCCCCTGGATTCGACTTCGACGATGCTACAGCCTGCGATCGTAGGCAGCGATCACTACGACACCGCTCGCGCTGTGCAATCGACTCTCCAGCGCTACAAAGAGCTTCAAGACATCATCGCAATTTTGGGTTTGGATGAATTGTCTGAGGACGATCGCATCACCGTGGCCCGTGCTCGCAAGATCGAGCGCTTCCTGTCTCAGCCCTTCTTTGTGGCAGAAGTCTTCACCGGCTCTCCTGGGAAGTATGTAGCCTTAGAAAAGACGATCTCAGGATTCAAAAAAATTCTCGCGGGTGAACTAGATGCCCTCCCAGAGCAGGCTTTCTACCTGGTGGGTGACATTGACGAAGCGATCGCCAAAGCCGAGAAAATGAAGGCAGAAAGCAAATAAGAATTGGGTCAATGACGGGGGCATTGGGTCAATTTAACCAATCTATACTTTGTCAGGGCATAAAATTAAAGATTTTGGACGGGGTGCAGGGGTGGAACCCTGGCTGGGGCGGCAGC
>JAAUOZ010000352.1 GCA_012034655.1 Leptolyngbyaceae cyanobacterium CSU_1_3
CCTCATCCCTCAATCCCTTCTCCCCTGGTGGGAGAAGGGAAGCCGGAACAAACCCAGATTTAAAAGCCCCTCTCCCAGAGCGGGCGAGGGGTTGGGGGTGAGGGGCTTTTGAGTTTTGTCAGTCAACCAGCCGAGAACCTGGTTGACTCTTAGGATTCATTTTTGCCTGATATTTTGCTTCTGCACCTGATTCATGATCTTGAGCAACCTCAAAAAAGTCTTTTCTCAAATGACTTAAATTTGACTTAAATTTGACTTAAATTTGGGAAAAGGCTTTTCAATTTGATAGTTGTTGACCAATAAAAGCCAGACCTTTTGCTTCAAAAGTTTGTTTACTTTCAAGCATTAACCCAATAGTTTTGATTTAATCTCTAGAAAATAAAGCGTTAAGCTAAGGTTCTATATTAGTGAAATATTGCAACTCCGCTTGTCGCGATCGCACTGATGTTCGGATCTACAAATTTTGCATCCTAGAATTTTGCATCCTAGAATTTTGCATCCTAATAGAGAAGAACCAATACTCTTCTGTAAATTAACTAATGCTTTTGCCTAATATAGGTCTCAATCAATTGTATCCATCAAGCTTACTAACCCTTCATTCCATGATTATTCACCCTGATTGTGCCTAGAGGATTGATATGATTTCCTCTATTCATTCCATCAGAAAAACCAACCATCTTTATTGATAAAAGAAAGTCTATTGCACAAGTTAATGTGATAGAAAATATAGTACACAGAAAGTCTTAAAAAGAATAACTTCTACCCTTCGATCGTTTGCCTTGAGTGGCTTGGGTGGTTTTTTCTATCCCCATTTGTCTTCATTCCGATTACAACCGAGAGATGACTGCAATGTCTCAATTTTTTCTCCAGTCCGTCTGGTTGATCCCTTGCTATTCACTTTTAGGCGCAGCCCTATCTGTCTTCTGGTTTCCTGGTATCACTCGCCGCACGGGTCCCCGCCCTGCTGGGTATGTCAACTTTGGCATGACTCTATTTTCACTGGTTCATGCCACGATCGCCCTACCCGCAATCTGGAACCAGCCCGCTCACAAGTTTCTGATTCCCTGGCTGCAAGTTGCAGGCTTAGACTTGACCATTCCCGTTGAGGTTTCCTCACTCACAGTCGGAGCGATCGTTCTGGTGACAGGGTTAAATTTGCTGGCGCAGACCTTCGCCTTCGGCTACATGGAAATGGACTGGGGATGGGGGCGGCTATTCTCGCTCATGGCAGTGTTTGAAGCCGGATTAATCTCTCTCGTGCTGTGCAACTCCTTATTCTTCAGCTACATCATTCTCGAAATTCTCACCCTGGGCACTTACCTGATCGTTGGCATCTGGTTTAACCAATCTTTGGTAGTGACGGGTGCGCGAGATGCCTTTCTCACCAAACGAATTGGCGACCTCTTTCTGCTGATGGGCGTGGTAGCGCTATTGCCCGTAGCAGGAACCTGGAACTTTGATGAATTAGCAGTCTGGGCGCAAACGGCGCAGGTCGATCCAGGAGTCATTACGCTGGTGGGGCTGGCGCTCATTGCGGGGCCGATGGGCAAGTGTGCTCAATTTCCCCTTCACCTCTGGCTGGACGAAGCCATGGAAGGGCCCGTCCCGGCTTCAGTTCTGAGAAATTCTGTGGTTGTGCCGACGGGCGCGTGGGTGTTGGTTAGATTGGAACCCGTTTTGGCCCTGTCTCCTGTAGTGCAGTCAGCCATGATTGTCATTGGTTCGATCTCGGCGATCGGCGGTTCTCTGATTGCTCTGGCGCAAATTGATATCAAACGTGCATTTTCTTATCTAGTATCTGCGTATATGGGTCTTGTGTTCATCGCAGTGGGCACGGGGCAGACCGAAGCAGCGTTGTTAATTGTGTTGACCCATGCGTTGTCGATGGCGTTGATGATGATGAGCAGCGGGGCGATCGTTTGGAATAGCATCACCCAAGATGTCACGCAGCTAGGGGGGTTGTGGTCGCGTCGTCCTGTCTCTGGCTCGGCTCTCATTGTGGCTGGACTGGGGTTGATTGCCTTTCCACCGTTAGGTAGCTTTTGGGCTGTCCTCAAACTGACGGATGGGCTGCAATCGACGAACCATCCCTGGTTGGTGGGCATCGTGCTGTTGACGAATGCCCTGACCGCCTTTGGGGTGACGCGGGTATTTGTGCTCGTTTTTGGCGGCAAGCCCAACCAAATGTCGGAGCGATCGCCCGAAGTGCATTGGCCGATGTCGCTGCCAATGATTGTCTTGATGGGCTTCACCCTTCACTTGCCACTGGTGCTTCAGTCCCTTTCACTGCTTCCTAGTTGGGCAGAAATTAATACAGACATGGCACTCCTGCTAATTTGGTCGAGCATCTTTGGAGTCAGCCTGAGTGCGGTCATCTACCTGGGCAATACAATTCAGAAGCCTGTTCAGTTTCCGATCAAAGCGCTGCAAGATCTGGTGGCTTACGATTTTTATACGCCAAACATCTATCGCAGCACCATTGTATTTAGCGTTGCAGTAATTTCTCGTGCGACATTTTGGATCGATAAATATCTGGTTGATGGACTGGTCAACTTATTTGGCATGGCGACTCTGTTTGGCGGCCAAAGCCTGAAATACAGCACTTCTGGGCAGTTTCAATTTTATGCATTGACGATTTTGTTTGGGGTGGCGGCCCTGGGGCTTTACCTGTGCTGGTCTTCCTTGTCTCGTTTGGTGCTGACAACCGCCGCCGCTCTATTTCACGCTATCGGCTAGCGGTCTGTCGATTTTTTAATTGACGGCTCAGAAATGTAGTAGAGGGCATTTTTAAGGAGGTTTTAGCCTCTCAAATTTAAGGAGGTTTTAGCCTCTCAAAAAAATCTTGACAGAACACTAGAGGATTTGAACCGCCATGTTGAGTGTATTAATTTGGCTGCCCATGATTGGCGCAGGTGTGATTGGCTTTTTCCCGCAGGCGGTGAGCGCCGATCGACTCCGCAAAGGTGCGATCGCTCTCTCTACCTTCATTCTCCTCTGGACACTCTATCTATTTACCCAGTTCGATATATCCACATCTATGATTCAGATGCAGGAATTTTTGCCCTGGTTGCCGACCCTAGGGTTAAACTACCGCCTGGGTGTGGATGGTTTGTCGCTGCCACTCGTAGCGTTAACTAATTTATTAACGCTCGTGGTCATTTTCAGTAGTGATTCTTCATCTTCTAATGCCACACCGCTTAAACGTCCTCAATTGTTTTATGCATTGGTGTTGATGATCAACGCTGGCATGTCTGGGGCACTTTTATCGCAAAATTTGCTATTGTTCTTTCTGTTCTATGAGTTGGAGTTAATCCCGTTCTATTTGCTGATTGTGATCTGGGGCAGCGAGAAGCGAGACTACGCCGGGATGAAGTTTCTCATTTACACCGCGATGTCTGGAATGTTGATCTTAGCTGCGTTTCTGGCCATGAATTGGCTAACGGGCGCTTCTAGCTTCGACTACTCCGCCATCCACACAGAAGGATTAACTCAAAAGACTCAGCTAATTTTGCTGACCCTGATGTTAGTAGGCTTTGGAATCAAAATTCCGCTTGTGCCGCTCCACACTTGGCTACCCGATGCCTATGTCGAGTCCTCCGCTTCTACTGCCATTCTTTTGGGGGGTGTTCTGGCGAAGTTAGGAACCTATGGATTGGTCAGATTTTGCCTGGGAATGTTTCCTGAAACTTGGTCTCTGGTGGCTCCTGGCTTGTCGATCGTTGCGGCTGTCTGTGTCCTCTATGGAGCCATGGCCGCGATCGCCCAAAAAGACATCAAACGCATGGTGGCCTATAGCTCGATCGGTCACATGGGCTACGTGATTTTGGGCACGGTGGCTCTCACTCCATTGGCGATGGTCGGCGCAGTCTCGCAAATGGTCAGCCACGGTCTAATTTTGGCCCTGCTGTTTTATCTCGTCGGCGTGATCGAAACCAAAGTTGGAACTCGTGATCTTGATGTACTCAACGGTCTCCTCAACCCGATTCGAGGGCTGCCCTTGACCAGTGCCTTACTGATTTTGGCAGGTATGGCCAGTGCTGGAATTCCAGGAATGGCAGGCTTCATCGCCGAGTTTCTCGTGTTCCAAGGGAGCTATGCAGCCTTCCCATTGCCAACGCTGCTCTGCATTGCAGGAACAGGCTTGACAGCAGTTTACTTTGTGATTTTGCTCAACCGCACCTGCTTCGGCAAACTGAACAACATCACCGCCTACTACCCCAGAGTCACCTTTCTCGAACAAGCCCCCGCCATCGCCCTGACAGTTCTCATCATTTGGCTTGGCGTTCAACCCATCTGGATGGTGCGCTGGAGTGAAGCTACCACCACCGCGATCGTCGCTGCCACCCCAGCTTCTCAGTCTCACCAAGTCGCCCTCAACCCATCTACCCTTACGAAAACCCCTACGACAACCCCTACGATCGCCCCCTCCAATCTCCT
>JAAUOZ010000353.1 GCA_012034655.1 Leptolyngbyaceae cyanobacterium CSU_1_3
TCAGAACTCTAAATCTCTAGCTATACTTTATCAGGGTCATAAAATTAAAAGATTTTGGACGGGGTGCAGGGGTTCCACCCCTGGCTGGGGGCGCAGCCCCCACACCCCTTCTAAACCAAAATCTATAGGCTGACGCAGTATAACAACAGATCTAGCAATCAAAGATTTGATCAGCATCTATTACATCATTCGTAATAGACCTATTTCTTCAGTGCTCCTAAAGATTTTATTTTTGGTCAAGCAACTGCTGAGCAATGATTGAAAAAATGAAGCCCATTGAATCATGTTTATATTTCTTTCTAAGTTACTCCCTCTATTCTTCTATCCATTAGGGTTTAGCTGTATTCTACTAATCGTGGCACTGCTTCTGATGTGGAAACGACCTCGACTTGCAGCGATTCCTATCTCATTAGCTTTAGTGATTTTACTTTTGAGTAGCAGCGCCTGGGTCAGCGATTGGCTGGTACGATCGCTCGAATTTCAGAATCTCCCATCCGGTGAATTACCCAAAGCCGAAGCGATCGTCGTTCTGGGTGGAGCAACCGAATCTCAAGTTCCGCCTCGCCCCTGGGTCGAACTGCGCGACGAGGGCGATCGGGTACTCTATGCAGGCAAACTTTACCGAGAAGGCAAAGCCCCCCGGCTAATCCTCAGTGGTGGACGTATCGAATGGAATCGGGGCGGCAACCCAGAATCAGCAGATATGGCAATGCTGCTAGAAACAATGGGAGTACCCAAATCAGCAATACTAGAAGACCCCAATTCACTCAACACTCGCGAGAACGCGATGAATGTAAAACAGATCATGGCAACGCAAAACATTCGTCAAGTTTTGTTAGTCACTTCTGCAATGCATATGCCACGATCGCTAAAAATTTTTAGAAAGCTAGGCGTGAACGCGATCGCTGCTCCTACAGACTTCACTGCGCTACATCTCGATCGCCCCGATGCCCAGGGCAGCGTTGCCCTCAACACCCTCAACACCCTCCCCGACGCAGAACAACTCAAACGCACCACCAGAGCACTCAAAGAATATGTCGGCATTGTCGTTTACTGGCTCCGAGGTTGGGTTTAGCTTTCTGCTTTCCTACTTACCCCCGCCGATCGGTGACGAAGACCACGATCGGCATTCTAACTGCCCGACATTGGGAATCATCTAGATTCTGCCTTCGATCGTTCAAAATTTTGGGTTCAAAAAAAAAGGGGCGATCGTAGAATGGCTCAAAAATTGGTCGAAATCGCTTGCACAGGGCAGGTGGGAATACATTGTTCGCAAACGATGCAGCGCGATCGTGTAAACGTCAGTCTAAAAGTTTGGGGGTCAAGGGTCAGCGCCTCCGTCGGACACACCCCCGTACACAAACCACAATCCACACAAGCCACTTCATCGATCATAATTTCTCGACTCGCGAAGGACACGCCGATATCCTGCGATCGCATCCAATCTAGCGCAGCATCTAGTTGATCAATGTCGCCCGACAACTCGACAACCAGCTTCCCGATCTGATTGGGGGCCACCTGGGCCCGAATGATATTCGCAGCCACGTTAAAATCTTTTGCCAATCGATAGGTGACAGGCATTTGCACAGAGCGTTTGGGAAAAGTCAGCGTGACTCGTTTTTTCACGATAAAACCACGATATAAAGCGGGGCAGATTGCTTTCTCATTCTAGTCAGCCTTCTCACTCTAGTCAGGCATTGTAGCCAGGGTATAACGATCGTTACACTAAAAACAGTTCATCCCCTCTATCACTTATGGCAACTCCCTCCCCTTTAGAAACGCCCCCAGCCGCCACAGGCACGCAAATCAGAAACTTCCTGATCGTATTGGCGGCGATCGCGCTCACCGTTGCCTTCTCGTTTGGTCTCAAAACTCAAACAACTTCGGTTTCTCTAGAATCGATGGCCAAGGCAGCAATGCCCTTAGAAGTAGCTCTCAGCAACGAAAAACCAACGCTCATGGAGTTTTATGCCAATTGGTGTACGAGTTGTCAGGCAATGGCTTCAGAGTTACAGTCCCTCAAAGAGCAGTATGGCGATCGCGTCAATTTTGTCATGCTCAACGTCGATAACGAAAAGTGGCTGCCCGAAATTTTGCACTATCGAGTCGATGGCATTCCCCATTTTGTTTATATGCAGAAGGGTGGAAAAGAAATCGGGCAAGCGATCGGCGAACAACCCCGCAGCGTGATCGAAGCGAACCTGGTGGCCCTCTCTGATGGGGCCTCGCTACCCTACGCCCAAAGTACAGGTCAGACTTCAGCTTTTTCGACCACGGTGGAACCCAAAGCAGCGAAGACCCAAGAAAGTGCGGCTGACCCACGCAGCCACGGCAGTCAGGTCGTCAATAAAAGCTAAGAGACAAGAGCCGCTATCGACAGTTTAATGAGAAATCTAGCGCGCCTGTCTGAGAATTGCACTGAGCTAGTTTTTGGGTAGTTTTTGAGACAGATGTGCTATTTGCCTGAAGGGAGTTGAATACGTCTAGCACCTGAGCTTGGGTCATGCCAGGGCGAATGCTGGGGTGATAGAGCATTTTGATCAACGCTCGATCGATGGGTGCATATTCGGCCTGTTCGCTCCATGCTTGATGGAACATACTCGTAGGGTGGCTATAGGAATCGTTCATCAGCCCCAGCGATTGGGTGAGTTCTTCCCGAATCAGGTGCGATCGCTGAGGTTGAGTCACGACCTCGCTGCTAATGAGCAGGTTAGCTTGCTCGATCGTGCCCCCCGTCTCTTGAGTCCGAAAGTAACCGTAATTAATGGCTCGGTAGCCAGGATCAATTTGTGTAAAATTCCACTCTGGCACAAAGTGAATCGTGATGTTTGGGTTGTTGTCAACCAGTTCTAAATGTAGGTTTTCTTGTGTTAGCTGATTAATTTCATAAATCACTTGGCTCAGCGTTTCTAGATCTGCTTTTGTTGGCGTTCCGACTGTTTTAATTTTGATATTTTTTTTGCCATTTTGCGAATTTGAGCCACAGCATTCTGATCAGAATATTCTGCCCTCATAGCAATCTCTAGAAAATATTTGATTTGTTCTGAAGTATATTGCTCTGAAGTATATTGCTCTGAAGTATTTCGCTCTGGTGTATATTGTGCCGCTCTAACCGTCTCTGCCTGTACTACAGTTTGCCCCTCGATCGGTTGAACAATAGGGCGAGCAAGGGTGGAATGGATCAGCAGAAAAGGAAACAATGCCGAGCCAAACCCGACTAATGTTTTCTGATGGGCGATCGCCTGAAACGCTGACTTCAATTGCATCATTTTTTTCTGTAATCTTTTGTAGAAAGAACCAAGAGATGGCTCAGAGTTCCCAGTGCCGCCTAAAAAACAACTTAAAAATAGAACATTTGTTCTATGTTATCTCTGAATCGGCTGCACCTATCGCTAACTCTTTTACAAGCTGTGACTCTTAGATCAGGAAGCAAGCTGGCTTTCTGTGTTTCTACTGAGTCGAGAATAAAAAATCCTTGATGTGCATTGTAAAGGCTGATGGATTTTCGACGTGAAGGTTGTGTCCGGTGTTGACAAGAATTTCGAGTTGGGCGCTTCTGCACCGGGCGGCAATTTCTTGATTGATGGCGACAAATTTACGATCGTTCTCTCCCACCAATAGCAACAATGGAGGCTCGTAAGAGGCTAGTTTGCCCCACAGGTTGGGTTGCCGCCCGATGCTCAGATTTCGCAGTGACTTTGCCAGTTCGATCGGTCGGTTCTTGAGTCGCTGCTGATAGATTGCCCCAAAGGTTGGATGTTGCCTGAGGGAGCGAAATAAGGGCTGATTGTACCAGTCGATCAAAAAGGTAGGAAAATCTGACTCTATATAAGTGGCAAGTTGATCATCGTGTTGTCTTCTCGTCGATCGTGCTGCTTCAGTTTGCAAACCAGGTGAGGCAGATTCGAGAATTGTTTTGGGAAATCGATCGGCAAAATGCAACGCTAAATACAATGCCAGGCGACCCCCCAAAGAGTAGCCCACCAAAATCGCCTGGTGAATGTTGAGCCGATCGAGCAAGTGAACGATCGCCCGTGCCGTGCTAGACAGGGTATAGTCGCCAACCACCTGAGTTTCGCCATGCCCTGGCAGATCGATAGACAGACAACAAAAGCGATCGCACAGGGAGGCATCGATCGCACTAAACTCTTCACAACTGCCCAAAAAACCGTGCAAAAACAGCACCACAGGTAACGTTGGGCAACCTCTCACCCTAAAGTTGAAGCGAAAGTTGCAACGATAAGACACCGTTAGACCAGACTCCAAATTCAAATCGCTCGCTCTCAAGTTTTCTACAGATTCTTGCTGAGATTAGTTATGAAGATTGAAGCAGACACCCTCACCCTGGCTGACTGACAAAACTCAAAAGCCCCTCACCCCAACCCCTCTCCCAAAGCGGGCGAGGGGACTTTTTAAATCTGGGTTTGTT
>JAAUOZ010000354.1 GCA_012034655.1 Leptolyngbyaceae cyanobacterium CSU_1_3
AGTTGACTTTTCCTGATTTGCTAAACTTTACTCCTTCGGCTTCTAGAAGCGATCGTTGTAAATAATCTCCCCCCTGGCGAAAGGGCGACTCTGAAATCTCACCCTTTGCATTGATCACCCGATGCCACGGAATATCCGATCGCAGGTCTACTCGAAACAACGCATAGCCCACCACTCGCGCCCGACCCGATAGATTTGCCAACTCTGCGACTTGCCCATAGGTAGCCACCTGCCCCACGGGAATTTGACGAACCACTTCATAGATACGATCGTAGCTAGACATAGGCTGAGAAGATCAATCAATTCGCTCTCTTAGGAGGTTTCTCGCAAACCAGTGGCCAGCTTGCGCCCTGAGCAAGGTCGAAGGGCAAAGGCCGGAAGGTCATATTGTTGTCATATCTTTCTTAGAAATCACCTTAAATGACCGCATGACCCAGTGCCAGAGCCGTTACTAACATTCCAAACACCAGAAAGGGTTGAGCACTGGCCTGATATTTCACGTCATTTTTGAGGGGGTCACGCAGAAAGTACATATCTTGGAATGTGATTTGCGGAATGATCAGCAAAATCAGCAGCACGGCATAGAGATTTTGGTGAACATATATCAGATAAGCAGCTACACCCGCCTGAAAAACATCAATCATCAGCACACAAATCCAAGCGGCATTGGCAACCCCAAACATCACAGGGAGAGACTTCAGTCCCAGTTTGCGATCGCCTCCACACTTTTGAAATCATTTACAATGGCAATTCCTAGCCCCGACAGACTATAGAACAGGGTCAGACACACGATCGTGGCATTCAAATCACCAAACAGCGCGTGACCCGTCCACCACGGAATCGCGATATAGCTCGCACCCAGGGCAAAGCTCCCCGTCCAGCCATTTTGCTTGAGCTTGAGCGGTGGCGCAGAGTAAATATAAGAGAGAAAAGAACCCCCGATCGCCAACGCCGTGATCGTAGGAAACCCATGCCCTGCCCAGACATCCAGCGCGTAGGCAACCCCCAGCCCAGCCAGCAGCAGCACCCAAATCTGCACAATTACCTGATTGAGCGGGATCGCCCCCGACGGAATCGGACGGTAAGGTTCATTGATGGCATCGATCTCGCGATCGTAATAGTCGTTGAGAATCTGCGTATAGCCCGTCAACAAGGGCCCCGCCAACAGCAGACCCGCAGCAGAAATCAAAAAATTCTCCAACGTCCAGGTATATTGCCCCGACGAAGCTGCCCCACAAATAATCCCCCACATAAGCGGAATCCAGGTGATCGGCTTCATCAGTTGAAGGCGAATCTTCCAGATAGAAGAGTTTTTAACATCCGCACCTTTCATGCCGAGCAGTTGGCGAGTTTTGGCACTGCGATCGGACAGAGCATCAACAGAGTCGAGGTTTACAGAAGTTTCTGGCAAATCGGGCGAAGTGGGAATTTCAGACATAGGTGAAAGGAGGGATGAAGGATGAAGGATGAAAAGTAAGGGAGGAAGGAAAATTCAGGTGTGGAAAGATGAAGATGAAATGAAGAGAGGCTTGAGAACAACGTAGAGCCAATCTTAAAACCCCCTCATCCCTTCTTTGTCATCTCTCCTAGTGGTTTGTCAGTTTTGATTGTGTGCCTTCGGGTGAGGTGAGGGTTGTTATTTTGTGAGTTTTTAACCCACAAAATAAGTCTTGACAGGTCACTAGTTCATGTGTGCTAATCTAATCTCGCTTACCCTATAGGTATGAATCTGCTATCACCTCCGATGCCCTATCAACCGCTCCACCACAAATATCGTCCGCAAACCTTCGCCCAACTGGTAGGGCAGGAAGCGATCGCTACCACTCTTTCTAATGCCCTCAACCAACAGCGCATCGCCCCTGCCTACCTCTTTATAGGCGCACGAGGCACGGGCAAAACCTCCAGCGCTCGCATCTTTGCCAAATCCTTGAACTGTATGGCGGCCAAAGCCCCCACCGATACCCCCTGTGGAGTGTGCGAAACCTGTCGCAGCATTACCAACGGCTCAGCTCTGGATGTGATCGAGATTGACGCAGCTAGCAACACAGGTGTAGATAACATTCGCGAATTGATTGAACGCGCTCAGTTTGCCCCCGTACAGTGTCGATACAAGGTCTATGCGATCGATGAAGTTCATATGCTCTCAAACGCCGCATTCAACGCTCTTCTAAAGACCTTGGAAGAACCACCCGATCGCGTGGTTTTTGTCTTAGCCACCACCGATCCGCAGCGAGTCTTACCCACGATTATTTCTCGTTGCCAGCGCTTCGATTTCCGCAGAATTTCCCTAGAGTCGATGGTTCCGCATCTGAAGATGATTGCTCAGAAAGAAAGCATTGAAATCACCGATGATGCCCTCCAGTTGATTGGGCAACTTTCTCAAGGGGGGCTGCGCGATGCCGAAAGTTTACTAGATCAGTTGAGCTTGCTCGCCGGGGAAGTTACCGTCGATCGCGTGTGGGATCTAGTTGGTGCAGTTCCCGAAAGAGACTTGATGGCTTTGCTAGAGGCGATCTCCACCCGTGACCCTGAAGCCGTTCTTGACCATAGCCGCCACCTCATGGATCGAGGTCGTGAACCGTTGACTGTGTTGCAAAACCTGGCTAGCTTCTATCGAGACTTAGCGATCGCCAAAACATCACCCCATCGCCACGATCTTGTTGCCATCACCCCCCCCACCTGGAAGCAGCTTTGCAAGTTCGCTCAGAGCCAGAATTTAGAGACGATTCTTGCAGGTCAGCAGCATTTACGCAGTAGCGAGATGCAATTGAAACAAACCACTCAACCACGCCTATGGCTAGAAGTCGCCTTACTAGGGCTGCTGCCATTCGAGATCAGTGCCCCACCCCGCCCCATTGTTAGTTATCAGCCAGCCGGTCAAGCTATTCCCTCAACGGTTGCCGAGCGCCGAGTTCCTGCCGCCCCGATCGCTCCAGAAGTTCCCGTTCCAGAAGCTTCACCAGAGCCGAGTCGTGAAGTTCTTGAAACCATTGCAGATAGTAGTCCGAGTAGTCCGTCCGATGATCCCAGCACCCAACTAGCGCAAACCTGGCAGCAAATCTTAGAGAACATTGATCTCCCTTCAACCCAGGGAATTCTCAGCGCAAATTGCTACCTACTGACGATCGACACCAATGAGATCGTGGTAGGCGTTCAGAGAGAGCAAATGCTGAAAATGACTCAGCGAATGTTGCCCCAAATCGGCAAAGCAGCAGCAAAAACTTTACAGCTCAACAAAATTAAAGTGAGCTTGCAGGTCGCAGAAGCAACCCTATCTCCCACGATTACGCCAGCCGCCCCTCAGTTTTCTGACGACGACACAACTGCCGAACCGCCTACCCCAGCCTTGCCCCTATCGGATAATCTCCCTCCTGCAACTCCAGAAGCCCCCCGCCTAGAAACCCCCTGGAAAGAGGAAGACGATGGCACAAAAGCCGCAAAAAGCCTTGCCTATGCTTTCAATGGCGCAGTCGTAGATTTAGACAATGACAACAACACAGACCAGGGACTGATGGGGAAAGAAATTATGATTGCGGCGATCGAGCCAGATATCCCTGAACTAGAAGAAGAAAGCGATGAGGATGACGACGATGACGTAGATTTTTAGAGAGATTCTAGAAATACCTCAACAGAGCAGCACCCACCAGATTTGCAGCCTCTAGACCAAATCAGTTTGAAGCTCTGAAGTCTCCACCCAGAAATCTGGGATTTTATCTCACCCTCAAGATTTTGACTCTATCGAGTTTGATTTAAGATAAAAGAGCAGCCACTTCCCACATGTGGGAAGTGGCTGCTCTTTTATCAAATATCACCCTGGCGATGAGCTATTTTGGCAGGAGGCAACCCTCCAACTATCTTCGCCGCGGTCACGTTTCACACCTGAGTTCGAGATGGGTCAGGGTGGGTCCACAACGCTAGGAACACCAGGAAAGGGAGATAGCTCAGTCTCACGAAGAGAGGAGCACAGAGCCATGAAGGCTGCATAGAAACTTGTCATTAACCAGACACCAGAATTAGATGATGAGGTCAAGCCCTCGGTCTATTAGTACTTCTCGACTACACACATTACTGCGCTTCCATCTAAAGCCTATCAACGGGTGGTCTACCCGTGACCTTACTGGGTTAACCCCATGAGAGCACTCATCTTGAGGTGGGCTTCCCACTTAGATGCTTTCAGCGGTTATCCGCTCCGCACATAGCTACCCTGCGTTTACCGTTGGCACGATAACAGGTACACCAGCGGTGCGTCCTTCCCGGTCCTCTCGTACTAAGGAAGGCTCCTCTCAATGCTCTTACGCCTGCACCGGATATGGACCGAACTGTCTCACGACGTTCTGAACCCAGCTCACGTACCGCTTTAATGGGCGAACAGCCCAACCCTTGGGACGTACTACCGCCCCAGGTTGCGATGAGCCGACATCGAGGTGC
>JAAUOZ010000355.1 GCA_012034655.1 Leptolyngbyaceae cyanobacterium CSU_1_3
CATCTCGCTCGTTGTAGAGCATGGCGTTGAGAAAGCTAATCAAGATGTCCTTGCTCTCTTTGGAGCCAAAGATCTTCTTGAAGGCGAAGTCGGTTTTGGGGTTGATGAAGACGGCAGGCATGGCAACAGCAAAGGCGGAGCGATCGCTTTGATTATATCGCGGTGGAAAATACCCCGATTATGCCCTGATTGTAGATCAATGCATTGTCTTTTTCCCCGCTAAACACTCGCTGGGTGTGATACCAAACTGGCGCTTAAACATGGCAGTAAAGTGCCCTAAATGCCCATATCCGACTAGTTCCGCCGCTTGCGTTACAGTGTAATTGCCCTGTCGCAGCAACTGTTCTGCCCGGTGCAGCCGTTGCTGGGTCAAATACCCGATTGCAGTGGTGTCAAATAGCTGTTTAAACCCTCGCAGCAGGCTACTGTGACTCACTCCAATCTCCCGTGCCAGTTCCATCATCCCAGGCGGATTGTCCAGATGGTGATTCAAGATCTCCCTGGCATGATACAGCCGAGCGATCGTATCCGGTTTCAGCCCCGGTACTCGAATTGATTTTTGACTGTCGGCAATCAGATCCAGGTAGATCACCAGCAGTTCTATCACCTTCGCCTGGAGATATACCTGCTTGAGTACCCCACGATAGGGTGTATCCCACATCTGTTGAGCGATCGCCTGCATCTGTGGGGTTACGACTGGGTAAAACGAAGTCTTCCACTCCTCGACCTTAAACAACTGCTTCAGGGCATCATCCTCTCGCTGCTGTTCAGTCAACAAACTGGAATGGAATAGGTCTGGATCAATCTCAATATTCACACAGGTCAGCCGCTCCCCCGCCCGATGCATCCCAGCCGTAGTGGGAGAAATGCCACTGCCAGAAAAATAACTGCGTCCATCGCCCAAATTGGGGTGTACCTCATCAAAGTACAGCACCCCAGACGGAAAGATAGAAATCCGAATCGGATGGTCGTGAACAGGTGCTTTTACGCTAAAATTCTGACTCGCTTCAAACTCCGAAAAACACAACCAGACTCCCGGCAACAGATCCATCTCACGGCTATAGCCCCGCCCCAGGAATGCTGGCACCCCTGCCAGTTCTTCAAAGTCATCGACCATCAGATGGTCGGGGCAGGTGACAGGAGCGTGTTCATTTTAGTTCATCACAGTCTGTCTTGTTAAGATGAGCGTCATAGTGGGCAGAATGGAGGGAGAAGATTGACCTAAATGAGAAGAGCTTGCAATAATTCTATCACAGTGCTTTGCTCCAGGAACTCCTCACCATGCAACTTCGAGAACGCACTGGCCAGCTTACGGGTGTTGCAGAGACGCTGATGATCGCCCTCTATGCCCGCGCGGTTGAAACACAGCGACCAGAGACGATTTTAAGCGATCGCAAAGCTGTCGAGATCGCAGAAGGCTTAGATTATGATTTCAGCAAATACGAGAAGGGATCGGCATCGCAGCTTGGCTGTGTCATCCGGGCGAGAGCGTGCGATCGCCTCGTCCTGAATCAGAGTTGTGTTGGTGAAAGTCCAGACTGTACAGCCCAAAGGTTGGCATAGGTTCCATTCAGCGATAGTAATTCCTCATGGGTTCCTGCTTCCATAAACCGTCCCTGCTCCATGACATAGATACAGTCTGCATGGCGAATAGTCGAAAGCCGATGGGCGATCGCAATGGTTGTCCGATTCTTTGTAATCACCTGCAACGATTTCTGAATCGCCGCCTCGGTTTCATTATCGACAGCTGAAGTGGCTTCATCTAAGATCAAAATGGGCGGATCTTTGAGAATAGCACGGGCGATCGCCAGTCGTTGTCTCTGACCGCCAGAGAGCTTTTGTCCACGTTCACCCACGATCGTTTGATAGCCCTCTGGCAACTGTTCAATAAACTCATGGGCTTCGGCAACTTTTGCCGCCATCACGACATCTTGCTCCCTGGCATCAAAGGTGCCGTAGGTGATGTTCTCCGCCACGGTGCCATGAAACAGAAACACATCTTGACTGACTAAGCCAATATTGCGCCGGAGATCCTGTAAGTTCAGGTCACGAATGTCGATGTGGTCGATCGTAATGTTGCCTGCGTTCACCTCATAAAATCGTAGCAAGAGTTTAATAAGAGTGCTTTTGCCTGAGCCAGTGGCACCCACAATCGCAGTCGTTTTGCCCGCTGGGATATGCAGCGATAAATTGGAGAGAACTGGATTGCGATTTGGATAGGCAAACGTCACCTGCTCAAACTTCACCTCGCCTTGAACTTGAGCCAGTGCAATCTCTCCTGTTTGAATCTGCACAGGCGTATCGAGCAAATCCAGAATCCGCCGGGTCGATGCCATGGCCCGTTGGTAAGAATCGAAGATTTCGCCTAAGTCCACCAACGACCATAATAATTGCTGAATCAAGATCAGGGCAATGCTATAGTTTGCGATCGCTAATTTCCCAGAAAACGCGGCAACTCCACCCAAAACCAAGAGCGTTGTAAATCCAATTAAGACTAAGATCCGAATCAGGGGAATGAACCCAGCAGAGAGCCGAATCGCTTTCGCGTTATTGCGGCGATAGGCATTACTTTCGGTGGCTAAGCGATCGCGCTCATAGCGTTCTGCCGTAAAACTTTTAATTGTATTAATGCCACTAATGTTGTTCTCTAATCTGGCATTCAGGTCGCCGACTTGTTCACGGACGCGATCGTAGCGCGGTTCGAGTAAACGTTGATAGCGCAGGGAGCCAACTAAAATCAGCGGCATCGGTAGCATTGACGCGAGTGCAATCTCAGGCGGCAGTATGACAAATGCCCCAATCATCAGAATAGTAATCGCGCTGACAAGCTGAATGATGTCATTGGCAACTCGATTCAGAAAATGCTCCAGTTGATTAATATCATCGCTGAGAATCGCAAGCAAACCGCCCGTGGTTTGATCTTCAAAGTACGCCGCTTCTAGTTCTTGTAAATGAGTATAGGCATCTAGGCGCAAGTCATGCTGGATATCCTGAGCCAGATTACGCCAGAGCAGGTCATAGCCATAGTTAGAAAGCGATTCCAGTCCCCAGATCAGCACCGTCAAGAAGGCCAGCAGAAAAAATTGATGAATGACGTTTTGGATCCCGAAGCGGGAGAGGAATGAGTTTTGTTGTTGCAGGAGGGTATCGATCGCGGCTCCCATCAGTACGGGCGGAGCCAGATCCATCAGCGTGTTGACGATCGAGCAGCCTGCTGCTTGGAGGATCTGCGATCGATAGCGTCTGCCGTAACTGAATAATCGAAATAAGGGAGCTTTGCGGTTTGAGGGCATGGCGTTTACAGCAGTGTTCCTTCGCTAAATTACCAAGTCTTGGCACTTAGCAAAAGCTGATTTTGGCGGTTAGCGGGACTTTTTTGAATGCTAGACGGACTTTTTGGGAATGGTTGGAATTTTAGCGATGGTCTCCGACCGGCCTATGTCCTTTGGACAGCAAGCAACGGCCATCGCCACCTCCCGCAACGGCTCTGGAAACTTCTGATGCGGGATATTGCCTGTTTTGCTTTGAACATAGCGATCTCCGAATTCGAGTAACGCATCGGCACAGAGTGAGATAAATTCTATAATAGAACTAGTGACCTACCATTCCCTGAGTCCTATGAGATCCTCCCAGCCCGATCGCTACATTAGCCTGCTCACCGACTTTGGCTTCAAGCGGGTCTTTGGTGTAGAGTCCCATAAACATCTGCTGATCGACTTCCTCAATACGCTGTTGCCAGAGTATCATCAGATTCGGGATTTGACGTTCAAAAATTCAGAGAAGCTAGGCAATACAGCGATTGAGCGCAAGGCTATCTTTGATATCTACTGCGAGGCGGAAACTGGAGAACGCTTCATCGTGGAATTGCAAAAAGCCAAGCAAAACTTCTTCATCGATCGCAGCGTCTACTATGCCAGTTTTCCGATTCAAGAGCAAGCCGAAAAAGGCGAGTGGAGCTACGAACTGAGTCCGGTTTATCTGGTGGGGGTACTCGATTTTGTCTTTGCAGATCATCGCGGCGATGAAACTTTTGTGCATGTGGTGGAATTGAAAGATCAGCAGTGTCGGGTGTTCTACGAAAAGTTAAGGTTGATTTATATCGAGTTGCCCAAATTCACGAAGACCTTGGAGCAACTAGAAACCCAGTTTGATAAGTGGTTGTATCTATTTCGCCACTTACCTGAGTTACAAGTGCCGCCGCCACCGTTGCAGGAGGAGGTGTTTGCAGAGTTGTTTGAGTTAACCGAGATTGCCAACTTTTCACTCGCTGAGCATCGCAGTTATCAGGGTAGTTTGAAGGCGTACCGAGATTGGTATGCGATCGAGATGACGGCTCGGGAAGAAGCCATGAAGCAAGGTCGAGAGGAAGGTCGAGAGGAAGGTCGAGAGGAACGGTCGAGACGGAAGGTCGA
>JAAUOZ010000356.1 GCA_012034655.1 Leptolyngbyaceae cyanobacterium CSU_1_3
GAGTAGGTAGATTTATTACCTACTCTATATTTTTACGATGTTGAATATAAGGGAAATCGCTCACTACGGTGTGCTTTTGAGTTTAAGTAAATTCGTTCATGGGTCTCGTAGCAATGGGTTTCACAGAAATGGGTAATGAATGGTTGAATTGGCAACAACAGGCAAAAGCGGCACTGGTGCAAAAAACTACGACCTCGCTACTTCCCTCTATGACCAAGCGATCGCGGCTTACCCAGAAGAACGATCGCTCTATTGGGGCATGGGGTTGGCACTGTTGCTGCAAGGTCAGGAAGCCGAAGCTCAGACAACCTGGATGCTGGCGATGGCCGACGGAGAAGCTGACGAAATTGAGCGATGGACGATCGACCTGATTCAAGTCCTCAAGTCAGAAGCAGAACGACAGGCAGCGCTGGAAGAGTGGACAGTTGCCTGGGCGATTCGGCAATACATACGAGAACTCGATCCTTCGGATTTAGAAAATCTGCTCCAGAGTATTCTGCTGTCTATTAAGTTAGGAAGCTTTAGCTCTGAAGACTTTGCCAATTTGGGTGTGATGGAATTGCTTCAGGGTAAAGGTGTAGTCGATTCAGCTTTTTTGCTGCAAATGTTAGAACAGCTTCTCGAAACGATTTTGCCCGATCCGCTCATTTTCAAGTTTATTGAGGCTTGTATTCCGCACATTGATGATCGTCGAGAGTTAACCTATTTGATCGTTCCGACGGCTACAAAACTTTCTTTTACCTACTGCCGAGACGATCTTGCGATTCCCTTGCTAGAAATGAGCCTTCAGCTTGGGACGCATGACTTACCCGTTTTGACGGAGTTAGCCCCCATCTATCAAAACGCCCGACAATACGACAAAGGCATTGAAGCTGCAAAGCGGTGTATTATCCTATCAAATACTTTACCTGATCAAGTCTACAGTAGCCATTCACTCGTTCGGGGGTTGATGAATGCAGGAGGCTATTGGCAAGAAGCAATCTCTGCACTTCAAACGCACGAAGCATTGCTAGAAAAACTGATCGAAACGCCGCCCGTGACTATTAGTTCTGTGCTGACTCTCCGCTTGCTGGTTGTCAACTACTTCTTCTCCTACTTTCGCGACGAGCCACAGCGCAATCGCTGGTTACAAAACCAGGTAGTAGAGATTGCCAGAACCCAGATGCAGTTGCGTTATCAAGAGCAGATCGATCGCTACCAACAGCGCCAGATCGCTTCACACCCTCAATCCGCAACAAAATCAAAACTCAAAATTGGCTACATTTGCCATTGCTTCTATAGCCACTCCGTCGGCTGGTTAGCCAGATGGTTGATGAAATATCACGATCGCGATCGCTTTGAGCTATATCTCTATTTCGTCAACTACAAGCTGATGAACGATTCCTTACAGGCGCAATATGTTGAAGTCGCAGATTATGCCCGGCTCATGGAAACCAGCAGCGTCGAGATTGCAGAGCAAATTTCTCAAGACGGCATCGACCTTCTCATTGACTTAGATAGCATCACTCTGGATATCACCTGCGAGGTCATCGCCCTCAAACCTGCCCCCGTGCAAGTCACCTGGCTCGGTTGGGATGCATCGGGAATGTCTACGATCGACTACTACATCGCCGACCCCTACGTTTTGCCAGAATCGGCTCAAAACTACTATGTCGAAAAAATTTGGCGCTTGCCTCAAACTTACATTGCAGTCGAAGGCTTTGAGGTTGGCGTGCCGACGCTAAGACGCGATGAATTAGAAATTCCTGCTGAGGCGGTGGTGTATCTAAGTGCTCAACGGGGCTACAAGCGTCACCGAGACACCGCAAAGCTGCAAATGCAAATTCTTAGACAAGTGCCCAACAGCTACTTTTTGATCAAAGGATTAGCCGATCAAAAAGCTGTCCAGACCTTCTTTCAAGAGCTTGCCGACGAGGAAGGTGTAGAGTTCGATCGCTTCCGGTTTCTTCCCAACGTCCCTTCTGAAGCGATTCATCGGGCAAATTTGGCGATCGCGGACATCGTTCTCGACACCTTCCCCTACAACGGCGCAACCACCACCCTAGAAGCGCTTTGGATGGAGATCCCGTTGGTCACACGAGTCGGAGAACAATTTGCCGCCCGCAACAGCTACACCATGCTCAAGAATGCAGGCATCAGTGAGGGCATCGCCTGGACAGATGCAGAGTATGTAGAATGGGGCATTCGTTTAGGCAAAGATTCTGCACTGCGTCAGCAAGTTAGCTGGAAACTGAAACGATCTAAACAGACTGCGCCTTTGTGGAACGCCAAACAGTTTACTCGTGAGATGGAAAGAGCCTACGAGCAGATGTGGGCAACCTATATCGATAGCCTTAATTAACTTTGAATTTTTAATTTCTATGAGAATTCTGATCATCACCAATCTCTACCCGCCGCAGGTTTTGGGAGGGTATGAACGATCGATCGCAGATTTTGCCAGACTTCTTCAACATCGGGGGCATACCGTTCTGGTTTTGACGAGTGACACCCCGGTGTTTTTTGCCTCTCACCCCAGTTACTATCCTGAGCCAGCGATCGATCGTGGTTTTTTGCTGCTCGGACAATGGACATCTCAAGGTGCAAAATGGGTCAAGGGTGAAGAAATCGACGCGATCGTGCAGCACAATCAGAGTCTTCTCAAACAACAGTTGAGATCGTTTCGACCCGACGTTTGCCTAGCAGGAAACTTAGATTTTCTGCAATACGATGCGGAAATGTTGGAGCAGGCTTTGACGAACAGAGTCCCGGTTGCTCACTACTTAATGAATGAAAAACCCAACTACAACGCTGAACAAACTCCTCAGCAGCCAACGTTTCGGCTGATCACCTGTAGCAATTGGGTAAAAGAGAATCTGCAAGCTGCGGGATATCCCACAAAGACGACGCAGACCATTTATCCCGGTGCAGATGTGGAGGCGTTTTATCAAGCAGAATTGCCTGAGCGCGATCGCCTTCGTATTGCCTATGCTAGTCTGGTTGCTCCTTATAAGGGGGCAGATGTATTGGTTGAAGCGCTGACTCTTCTGAGTGCGATGGGAATTGAATTCACGGCTACGATCGCAGGGGGCACGCTGCAACCTGATTTTGTCGCTGCGTTAAAACAATTTGTCGAGGCAGAAGGGCTGCAAACCAGCGTTGAATTTACAGGTGTATTGTCACGACAAGAACTCACAGAACTGTATCAAACCCACAACGTGCTGGTGCTACCGTCTCGGTTTGAGGAGCCGTTTGGTATCAGTCAGATTGAGGCGATGGCCGCCGGGTTGACGCTGATCACCAGTGGGACGGGCGGTGCTGGTGAAGTGGTTGCAGAACACGGACAGGATGGGCTGCTGTTTGAGTCAGAAAACCCGTTTGACTTAGCGGAAGTTCTCTCATCTCTGGTCAACGCTGGGGAGGAGTGGAGAGCGATCGCCCTTCGAGGACAACAACGGGCGCTTGAATTTAGCCAAGCTAAAGCTACTGAGCAGATTGAAGCAGTTCTTCTAGAGTTGGTCGCTCTAAAAAATTCTGTTTCGCAACCGTTGCCGATCAAGCTCCATCTGGGTGGCAAAGTAGCCCATCCAGACTGGAAAATTCTGGATATCGAAGACCGTCCTGAAGTCGATTTTGTGGGAGATGCCGCTAGTCTCAGTCAATTTGCAGACAACTCGATCGCCACAATTTACGCCAGCCATATTTTGGAGCATTTTTACTACCAACTCAACAGTGAGTTATCCAACACTTTAAAAGAGTGGCATCGCGTCCTTCAGCCAGGTGGAACGCTGATGGTGAGTGTCCCCAACTTGCAGGCGCTTTGTTGGCTCTATCTCAACCCTAGACTTGCACCCGAATCGAGACACCATGTGATGCGGATGATGTTTGGCGGACAGCACAATGAATATGACGTTCACAAAGTTGGCTTTGACCCAGATACGCTGGCGCAGTATCTACAAGAAGCAGGATTTGTAGACTGCTATCAGGTGGGTGAGTTTGAGCTTTTCAGCGATTGCAGCACTCTGCGGTTTATGGAGATGCCAATCAGTTTGAATATGGTGGCAACGAAGGGCGGTTAGAGGCAGAGTTACTGTGAAATCGCTGCCAACAAGGCTGCTCGATCGCTTTGCAAGGCCGCATCCAATTCAGGGAAATAAGCCTGTGACGGTAATATACTGCGTCAGCCTATAGATTTTGGTTTAGAACGGGGTTCCACCCCTGTACCCCGTCCAAAATCTTTAATTTTATGCCCTGACAAAGTATAGTTCTCTCATCAAATTATTGAGGGCGATGTTCTCAACTACAGCCAGATAGTCTTGGGGAATAGATCCATCAATGTGGCGACTGACCAAACCCCAAACTCCGAGACGCGATCGCCGCTCAACCCCATTGCTCGCTTTAGGGCGGATCGCCCAATGATTTT
>JAAUOZ010000357.1 GCA_012034655.1 Leptolyngbyaceae cyanobacterium CSU_1_3
TTCTCCCAAGCTGGGAGAAGAGGAACCGGACTCTTGCTCCCTCGCCCAAGTTTGGGAGAGGGCTGGGGTGAGGGCGAGACCAGCCTTGCAGTTGATGGAATGATTGAATCCACGTTCCTAAATTCGTCCTCACCCTAGCCCCTTGGGAGAGGGGACAGGACTTCGTGAGCAGGGCAATTCATCCTTGCATTCAGCAACGCCAGATTTCATTCGGATTCTTTACTGCATGTTTATGCTTGCTTAAAGATTTCAAAGTCATGGTTCTAACATTCGTATAAATCCTTAGATTTATCCTGGATTGTAGGCAAAGCAGCGTATTAGCTAGGTGAAACCCCTCTACAGCGAGACGATGTTAGACCTCATACCTTCACTACTGGCAGCACAGACCGCTCAACAGGCAGTTGCGGATGAAGCTCCGCCCATTAGCGCTGAAGTTGTTGTTCAGGAAAAAGCGCCTGCTGTGGCTCAAGTGCCCGCGATCGCGCCCCCTGAAGCAATGTCCGTCAGAGAGTTGCCACCGCCCGCGCCCGTCGTTCAGGCGAGTGCACCGATTCGAGAAATCACGTTTAGTCGATCGCCGGAGCCAGCCGCTCAACCTGCATTGCCAGTTATCAAAGCACAAGCCCCGGTTCAAAAGCCCGAACTGATTCAAGATATTGTGGTGGTTGATGTTAAAGATGTCAAATCTGAGAACGCAAAGGAAATTACCTACCAGAAAGCTGCACAGAAACTAGAGAAAACGGCTGAAGAAATATCTAGTAACATTGCTGTAGAAAAAGCTAAAATCGCTTTGCCATTACAGAAAAAATCAAATCTACAGCCTGCGATCGGCACTCCTACTCTACCTCAGCCTGACCTGAAGGAACAGCCTCAACCCGTCCCCATTGATCGCCAACAAGATACAAAAACTACAACTGAGACAACCGTTCAGAAAACATCTCAACCAGAATTAAAAAAACAATCTTCGGTCAATGATCCAGTTTCTTCTGAACGCATTCAAGAACGCCAAAAAGTGATCGAGAAGCGTCTTGCTGAGATCGTTGCAAAGAATCGAGCACAACAGGAAGCAAATCGCCGTGAGATCTTAGTTACCAACGTTTACGAATCTGTCTCCAAAGGCAAATTTGATCAAGCTCGACAACTTTTAGCAGATCCGATCGTACCTGCAACCGTGCAGCAAGAAGTGACGAAAACAATTACCTCCCTAGAAACCACCAGTCGCAAAGTAGGCGTAGTGCAAGCGACTGAGCCAATTAGAACTGCCCTCAAACAACGCCAGCTTGAACAACGCCAAAAAGAACTGCTGCGATCGGTTCCCAGTTTGCCCCCTCTACCTGCCCGCAGAGTAGCCAGCAATTCTTCCGTCAATTCTCCAGTTCCCATCCGAGTGCCGCAGCCTATTGTTTCTGCAAACAGCGATCGTAATTACAGCGTCACCACACCTGCGGATCTACAAGCATTTAACCCCAACTTATCCACACCAGGTACGCTGGGTGAAAATCGGATCGGCTATCCATTGCCCACTCCCGTCCCTGTCACTTCTAAATATGGTTGGCGAGTGCATCCAGTGAGTGGCAGTCGGCGCTTCCATGCGGGTGTTGACCTAGGAGCAGGACACGGAACTCCAGTGTTAGCCACGCGAGACGGAAAAGTTAAACTTGCCGATACGATGGGTGGATATGGGTTAGCGATCGTGGTAGAACACAGCCAGGGCAAACAAGACGCGCTCTACGCTCACCTTTCTCAGTTGTTTGTGCGTCCGGGTGAAGTGGTGAAAGTAGGAAGCGTAATTGGGCGAGTGGGCAGCACAGGACTTTCGACCGGGCCACACCTGCACTATGAAACAAGGCGATTGACCGCATCAGGTTGGACAACGACCGACCCTGGTTCGCAGTTAGAGGCGGCTAAAGTGCAACTAGAGCAAGCGTTGGCGAGTGCACGAAATGCATCGTTGAGCCAGACAAAAAAACAGGGGTGAGGGATGAACAAGTCTTGATATTTCTTTGATGTTGCTGAATCGGAGGATGAAAACTAAGATTTCCAACGTTTGGGTTGAGCCTCCAAACGTTGAGTGGGCATTGATCAGGGGGTCGGCGATCGATCTGGCATCCTACTCCCATCCAGCAACATCCTTTATGTTTCTGAACTTCATAGTTTTTGGCAAGGTAGCAATTTTGAACTTGCAAATTGTTACAAATAAATTCAGGATTCTCACATGCCCAACTTGAGGTTATAAGAGACAAACCTTCGATCTGAGAAAAGCACCAGATGAAGGATTCTCAATCTGAAAAAGGGGGCATTGTGACCAATCAAATAGATCTATTGCACTCATAGCCAGCGCGATCGCACTCGCAGGAATGGTAGGCGTAGGAATTGCCATCCATCAGTCTGGGGTGCAAATTCCCTTCTCGTTTATGGAGAAAAGTCGTAATGACCGTCCTCCTTCCTCACCTGCATCCGAGCCAGCATCCACCCCAGAAAGGCGACCCAAACGGCTAGAAGAACGCCAAGCTGAATTGGTCGATCGCCTCTCCAACACGACCGCCGGACGCATCACCTCACAACTCCCCAACGAGGTAAATGCAGCCGTGCAAAACTCAAAAACTGCGATCGGCCAGTATGTTCAAAAAAAGCTCAACGAACAGCAAACCCGACTGCAACAAGCCTTAGTAGAAGGATTAAAATCTAAGTCTAATGAAGGCATAAACAGCGCCATTGATGCCGCACTTGCAGAGGTCGATCGCAGCATTGCTACAGAATTTCAGAATATTCAACTAACGCCTCAACAACAATCACAAATTCAGCAAGCTCGCCAGAAAATGCAGTCAGATGCTGTCAGAATCTTGCAGTCTAATCCTGAATTGGTGCTAGAGCAGTTAAAAAATTCAGATACCAAGCCCCTCCAAGAGGCTCTGGCTGCGCCCTTAAAGACCTATATCAATACGATCGCATCCACGTTAACTCCAGAGCAGAGGCAAAAGTGGCAGCAGAATTTTGACACCCTTACTCAAGAGGGGCGGAGCTAAGGGGAATAAGATTTCTGGCTTTTGGGTTGCTCAAAACATTGGCAGCCGTTGATCTAGAAGTCGGAAACCTGGCTGGCATCTTCTCACCATTCAGCAAAACCAAACTTCAAACTTTTTCCTTTGGCTGGCTCCATCAGCCGCTACCCCTGACCAAATCCCAACAACCCTGATCAGATTGCTATATCCTGAAGAAGTATCGATCGCGGTTTTTAGCCCCCATGACTTCGTTGTCTCCTAACCTCAAAGCACGACTTGCTAAACCCTTGAAAATTGGTCACTTCGAGGTCAAGAGTCGAGTTTTGCAGTCGCCTTTGTCGGGTGTCACAGATCTGGTCTTTCGCCGATTGGTGCGCCGCCATGCACCCGACTCGATGATGTATACCGAGATGGTCAATGCGACAGGGTTGCACTATGTCAAACAACTGCCCAAAATCATGGAGGTAGACCCCAACGAGCGCCCCATTAGCATTCAACTTTTTGACTGTCGCCCCGATTTTTTAGCAGAAGCAGCACAGATGGCTGTCGCAGAAGGGGCAGATACCGTCGATATCAACATGGGCTGCCCAGTCAACAAAATCACCAAAAATGGCGGTGGTTCCTCTCTACTCCGCGACCCCGAAACGGCAGAAGCGATCGTTCGGGCAGTCGTGAAGGCGGTGAAGATTCCGGTGACGGTTAAAACTCGCATCGGTTGGACAGATCAAGAAATCAACATTCTCGATTTTGCCAAGCGCATGGAAGCTGCGGGGGCACAGATGATCACCGTACACGGTCGAACTCGTGCCCAAGGCTACAACGGCCCCGCCAAGTGGGAATGGATTGGACGAGTCAAAGAAATTCTCTCAATTCCGGTGATTGCCAATGGGGATATGTTCTCGGTTGATGCGGCGGTGAGATGTCTAGAACAAACCGGAGCAGATGGGGTAATGTGTTCGCGGGGCACTCTAGGCTACCCATTTTTGGTAGGGGAAATTGATCACTTTCTGAAAACGGGAACTGAGAAAGTTAAACCAACGCCGATCGAGCGCTTAGAATGTGCCCGTGAACATCTCCAAATGTTGTGGGAGTATAAGGGCGATCGGGGCGTGAGGCAAGCCCGTAAACATATGACGTGGTATGCAAAAGGTTTTGCGGGTGCGGCAGACTTGCGCGGGCAGTTGAGTGTCATTGAAAACGTGGCGCAAGGGTTGGTGATTATTGATCGAGGGATCGATCGACTTGCTCATTCCGGTTGGCAAGAAATCGAGGAGTCTGAATCACAATTAGTTGAGGCTTAATGCCTGGTTGACTGACCAATCTTTCCCCTCATCCCTCAATCCCTTCTCCCACCAGGGGAGAAGGGAAGCCGGAACAAACCCAGATTTAAAAGCCC
>JAAUOZ010000358.1 GCA_012034655.1 Leptolyngbyaceae cyanobacterium CSU_1_3
AGGCAACTGAAACGAAGCGCAAAAAGCTTTGCACGTCTGCTCCATTGGGAATGTTAGACCGATTGACGGGTGGACATTTCAAAGCCCATCACAGTGAAGGTGGGACGGACTTTTTTAGCATTTCCAGAAAGCTCTAACCATATTGCATCAAACTTCCAGGCAAGCGTTGGTCATTGACGAGATGAACCAAAATGATTTAATCGATCTTTCAGCCTGAATTCACCCCTGAATTGACGAATGCCAACTTCGAGACGTGTACGATCAATACCAAACAAAATCTGAAAAAAATGGCTCAGGCGAGATTTGAACTTGCGACCTTGGGCTTATGAGTCCCCTGCTCTAACCACTGAGCTACTGAGCCAAAACGAATTGATGCCTTAAATACCATAGCACACGATCGTACCCACAGACTAGGTTGTCTGCTGCCAAAAAGTCAAAAGGAGGAGCCAATCGACTCCTCCCAAAACATCGAACTCAAACCCTCGCTAGCGAGTAGTCTGGGGGTGAATGTTTGCCAGGTCGAAAGCTTCTTCAAAAGACCTCCATCCCGCATTTTCACCCATCTATTGAGATTAATTGACCCTGTAGGCAGACTAGCCGCGACCTTGAGGCAACAAAGCAACCGGATTGACAGCACCTTGACCTGGAAGATGAACCTCAAAGTGGGTGTGGGGACCCGTGCTAAAGCCCGTGCTGCCCATCTCAGCAATTTGCTGCCCCTGAGCAACCTGCTGCCCAACTTTTACGAGCAGACGGTTATTGTGAGCATAGAGCGTAACACTGCCATCTGAGTGCTTCACTTCTACCAGATTGCCGTATCCTCCATCATTCCAACCCGAAGTAATCACCTTACCAGGAGCCGCAGCAACGACAGGCGTACCGATCGGGGCCGCAATATCAATTCCTCGGTGCATCCGCCCCCAGCGCCAGCCATAGGGAGAGGTGAGCATGCCCTTCGCAGGCCAGACATATCCCGTCAGCTTACCACTACCTGGCAGGTAGGAATCAGGCTTACCCAACGGTGGAAGAGTGGGGGAAACCATCTTGCCCACTGAAGATCGCACCAGAGGCGCATAGGACTCAGAGCCAGATGGCGCAGCAGCGACGACTTTCGGCTTCGAGTCCTGAGGCTTACGTTGCTGCAAGCTACGAAGCTCTGCTTGGAGTGTTTCCAGGTTGCGATTGGGTCGAAACTCTGGATTGACACGCTGGGGCACTTCAGTCAGCTTAGAAGGAGCCTGAGCGCGCCCTGAGAACAAGGGCTGAGACTGGCGAATGACAGCACGACGGTAACTATGATTCTCGCGCAGCTTAACAATTTCAGAAACCAGACTGTTGACATACTCAGGCTGTTTCTCGACACCGATCGAGCGCGGGGTCTGGGTTGCATTGAATTGCCCACCCGACGTGATCGGAGCCGAGTTGGTCATTGCAAACTGCTCAGAATCACCACCCACACCTGTCGCCGAAGGAACAGGTTGAGGAGCCGCCGTTAGATCCAGGTTAGGTGCTGAATTGCGGGTAGCCGCCGACAGGCTTGGCACAACCGGGACGGTGACAGCCGCCGCCCTGTCAACGGATACAGAAGCAGAGGGGGAAGCCAGAACAACAGGCTGCTGGCTAGCCAACTTCGTTTGAGGAATTTTGATGAACTGGTCGGTTCGCAGCAAGTTGGGGTTAGCCAGTTGATTGATTCTGACTAGTTCTGAAGGAGAAACTCCGTGAGCTTGGGCGATCGACGACAGGGTTTCCCCAGAGTTAACTTGATAACCCACCAGGGGTGGTTCTTCAGCCTGGGTCGAGACCTGGGCCGTAGAATCTTGTAACGTGCGATCGGACTCCTCAGACTTCAACTCCGCCAAACTCTGCTTTAGACGATCCCGCTGTTGCTTCAAGCTCTGAACGGCAACATCCTGCTTATTTTTCAGCAGTTGCTGAGCCTCGGCAGGGGTAGGAACACCCGGCTGGCTAACCGGCACACTGGGTGCAAGTGCAGCAGACTCAGCTTGTAAGTCAGATGAAGCAACTTCTGCCCTTTTGGGAGCAGATTCTACGATCGCGGGGGAGGGGGCATTGACCCCTTCAGCAGGAACCTGTAGACGCTGACCCACGTAGAGAACGTTGTCAGGACGCAGGTTGTTAGTCGCTGCGAGTCTGCTAACCCCAATCTTGTAAAGCTGTGCGATTTTCCAAAGGGTCTGACCTTCTTGAACCGTGTGCTCGAACCGATCAGGCTGGGTAGCAGAAGCGGGTTCGCTCACGGGCGGCAGAACCGCAACATCGGGCGGGGTGGCAGCAGAAGCAGTCATCGGTTCAGCAGGAACGGGTTCAGCAGCAACAGCAGCATCACCCCCTTGAGGGGCAAGTAGGCTGTAGGCTCCCATTGAGATTGCCAGCCCAATCATGGCGGCAGAGGTGCGAACGCAACGATTTGATTCTGGGAGCGCCTGCTTAGGCTGTTCTATCACGGCATCATTGCTGATGGCACTAAAAGGAACAGGATTGATCTCTTGCGGAAATGCTCGTTTCAAAAAACGACCTCCTAAATGTCCAGCATTTAACTGTCCTTGAACCATTGAATTCACCATTTGTCAGTGATCTAAAAGGCTTTGAGAGGCGATCGAGATCACAATCGGTAAATACACTTAGGCAAGATTACCCTGCTTTTTTGATTTAGACAAGTCTACATTACTTAACCAGAAGTAATGAATTGACAAGAACCAATCACGGGTGTTTTTGTTCAAAGTCAACAGGTCTAGGCAGGGAAACTGTCCATTGCCTTTACGGAACAAATCCAAACAGGAGTTTAACTTACTCTCGTCAGATTGCAACAGTGGGCGGTTAGTCAGTTGGTCTTGCATGGCTCAGAAAGACTGACAGGGTGTGAGTCTGTCTGATTATGAATCTTTAGTTCAATCTTAAGAGCTAAGTCAAGTCACTCATTGTCACCCTGTAGTGACATGAAGTTAAGGCAAAGGGGATTTCGTCATCAACCGTAGAATCATGCAGGCTATCACAATTTGTGGCAAAAGATCTGTTTTGCTCTAGACACTGAAAGCACTGAAACCCGGAACTGAAGAGGGCTGTAGCGATAAAAAATTAAAATATTTCAGTGCTGAACTTTAAAGTTTGCGCTTTCCTCGATCGATCGCCACTTATGATACGAATTTCTTATTAAACTTTATTAATTTAGTAGCCCAAACCACTTAATTTGGGTAGCCTCCCTAGTTCATCCAGATCAGCCAGCCAAGGTCTTGTGACCCAACAAGCCGATCGTTTCTCTTATCAGAGTCATTTAATACTCAAATACATATATATAGATGCGGTGGTCAGAGAAAGTCACCGACTTTAGTGCTGAAGTTCTTTCTGAACATCGCTTTGAGAGATTTATCAGCTTGGGGGGTTTAGCCCATCAACTCCAACTGGCGACGGGCTTCAAACAAGCCAACTGCCACGCTGACTGAGAGATTGAGGCTACGAACTTTGGGCTGGGACATGGGAATATGCACCGTTGCCGCGCAATTAGATAGAACGGCGGCGGAGAGGCCCGTAGTTTCGCTACCAAAGAGGAGCCAGTCTTCGATCGCAAATTTGAACTGTAGATAGCTAGAGCTTCCCGAAGTACTGAAGCCGATCCAGCGGCCGCCTTGGGCTTGCGAAAAAGCTCGAAACGCGTCTAACGACTCGTGGCAATGTAGCTTAACGTAAGGCCAGTAATCGAGTCCAGCCCGTTTTAGGTAGCGATCGCTGATCTCAAATCCTAGGGGCGCAACCAGGTGAAGCTCGGTGTCAGTTGCGGCACAGGTACGGGCGATATTACCTGTGTTAGGGGGAATCAGGGGCTGAATCAGAACAACTTTGGGCATGAAATGAAAGATACCTGGACGATCAGTAGTTAGAGAATGCAGAAAATTAAATAATTTTGGTGATTGATATCTTTTTTTAATAATAGGGAAAATCCGCTGGACTGATTAGATATTTTGATTGAAGAATCTCATCACCCCATAGATAGATTAAAGATTTGATGTGGACAGCAAGCTATCAAGTCATCAAAGAATAATTCATTCTGCCCTTCTGCTGATCTAGATTTGTGCGGAGAAGAATCCACCAGATGGCGTAGAAATCGATCGCGTCTGGGTCGAGAAACTCAGAAACTTCATGAAATTTTGCAGCCTTACGCCCTGGCAGGTGTCACAGGATTGAGTTGTGGGCCAAGCAGGAGTTGGGCCAAGCAGGAGTTTTGACCCTGATTGACTGCCAAAACTCGAACCGCCCTCACCCCAGCCCTCTCCCAAGTTGGGAGCAGGGGGTAGGGGATGAGGGCGAAGATCTCCGGCATTGATCAATCCACAGTCCTTAGAGCGATCGCTTCTTAAGATTTGAGA
>JAAUOZ010000359.1 GCA_012034655.1 Leptolyngbyaceae cyanobacterium CSU_1_3
TAAGCAGGTTTCTAGAGAATCCTAACTGTTGCTAACCTCTTCGTCTTCCCCATCATGTAACTGACTGGCCCTAACACGGTGCTGTGCCGCTGGGCGAACGGCGGGGAGAGAACGCCCTGTACCGACCAACAAATGCGGGCGACCAACAACAAAAAGCCCGTGATCTCGCCCCAGTCGGCACCAGCGTATGTTCGCGGCGGTTCTTATGCTGATAGAGGGCGTATCATAAAAAGATAGATGACACACTCGCTGATTACCGTTAGAAAGCAGGCACAGCAGTAGTATGAGCAAACTTCTCCACCCATTGGCGCTGTTCAAGTGTATCAGGGACAGATACGCCTCGGATCTCTTCAATCTGGGCGAAAGCTTGCTCGACTTCAACACCAGCATTCACCAATAAAGTAGCAGCCAATAGCGCAGAACGCCCGACGCCTTGACGACAATGGATGGCGACACGCTTGCCTTGCCACAGCAGCGCAGCTACTTTTTCTGTGAAGGCTCGCATAGCCCTCAGCGATGCGGGTACAGCACGATCCGGAATCGGAAACGATAAAAATTGAATACCTTGTTGGCTGGTTACGACTGCTTCCTGACTTAAGCCTAGTTCACTACTTTCGCGCGGCGTGAGCAGGGAGATAACGATCTCAATGCCATTGCGTTGCCACTGCCGGATTTCATCCGCCAACCACTCATCACCCCGCGGCCGGGTTACTATGGCTAGGCGACCCGGCCACGGTCCTGCCAACCAATAAATCGTTTTCATTCGACGAAACCCCAATCAATCACCTCGCGTGGCAAGGTGTCTATCTCGATCCCGCGTTCGCGTAAGATTTTCAGGCGATGATGACCATCCAAAATGGTTCCGTCCTTTCTCGCCTTGAGTGACCCTGCCTGACCAGGACGCAAGGAAGCAATCAGCGCCTCCGTGGTAAAACGGCGAAATTGTTCTAACTTCAGCGCCAGCAATTGATGATCAGGATGTAGCGGTTGTAGCGGTGGCACAGACACAGGACAACTTTCCCTTGATTTCGAGTAACGATTTGCCGCTACATTATACCACTCTCGCTCTTATCTTTGCTAGACCTAAATTGCAACTTCTATCTCCGCCGCTAGACGCAAACGATGCAAATATACCAGAGCACTTCTTGGCCTTTTTGTCTCATGAGAAAGCACAACATTGCTCGGCAAGCCGCGAACTCAATGTTCACCGGCGCTGCGAGTGCGGAGCCAGCAACAGGAACACGACCCAAGGCCAAAGCGGGGAACCAACAGCAAACGCGCGTGATCACAGCAGCGTCATGTGCATTGTATGTTCGATCCCGGTCATTCTTTGCAAAGCTCCAAGAGTAGTGAAACGAGTGGCTATGGGGCTGGTTGGGGAGAAAGATAGTCTCCCAGTTGCGCAATAAAATCTTCCAGCTTCGACTCTTTGTTGAGTAGGCCGTTAACCAGTTTTTCGAGTTGTTCTAATGTTTGGATTTGCGTAAGTTGTTCAGCAAATCGAGCTTGTTCCGCTGTTTCAAGGTTAAAACGAAACTGCAATAACTGAAGAATGGTCTGGCGCTGTGCAGCTTGTAAACCTGCTACTTGTCCTTTGACAAACCCATCAGCTTCGCCTTTGTCATAGATATTTTACGTTCTCGTTCTAATGTTGCCGCTAACATGGTGCGCACCTCCTCCTCACTGCGATAGACATAATCCAACTGGGCATAGTCCTCTGGTGACACTCGCCCATGTTCCGCCAACTGCCGAAACCAGTTCAACAACAGCGAAACCGCTGGTTTATCCTGCTCCCGCTGGTATAGGTTGACCAACTCCTGCGCTAACAAATCGATGTCATAATGCGCTTCGGCCAGAAACAAGGTGGAAACTATGTTGCGAATCTGCAACAACATCTCTTTGCTGTAGGTGTTCTCGTCTAACAGCAGATACTTGAAATGCAACCCATACTCACCAATCGCTGGCACTTTCTCAATCAAATCAGCGATTTCCAGCGGTGCGTTCCAGGTATTTTCACCATTGTACAGTACAATCGGAAATACCACCGCAAGCGCAAGTCCTTTACCTTAGCCTGCGACTCGATGTAATCCAGGTAGAAACTCGTGATGTAGTTCAATACGCGCACCACCATGAAGCGCGGTGCTGTCGATTGAAACTCGATCAGCATGTAAATGTAGATATTCTCATCACGCACTTTTACCTTGTAGATCAAGTCGCTCTCTGTCTCTTTGTAGTGATCTGAGACAAACGACTTGTCCACCGTTTCGCAACTACTGAAATCTAACTCCGCTACCCAGGGTTGCGGCACGAAGCGTTCCATCAACTGCTGGAAAATCGTGCGATTTGAGAAAAGACGCTTGTACCCGCTGTCATGAATCTTCGTAGTCATGCCACACAGTATACCGTAACTCGTTTTACTCAACAACCAGAGTATCCAAAGAAAGTATGTTCTGTCTTCTTTGATCCTGTGCTATTCATGCCCTATATCGCTGCAAGGGAGCGAACCCGAAACTCACTGGCTGGCGCTGAAAGCACGACCACAAAGTGAACGAAAGCGCCTTACCGAAGGAAACAAGCCCCGATCCCCCCTCGGCGAAGCCAGTCCAGTGCAGTGGATGTTCGGCGCAGCCGTAGCTGTACACGATGACGACGGTTATTCCTCATCAGCCTCAATAGCAAGGGCAGCGAGTAAGGCTTGCTTCAATTCTTGGCGTTTGCTCGGCGACAAATGCCCGACATAGTTTGTCAACATCGATTTGGGCAAACTCATCAAGGCGTCGCAGTGAATGCTGCTGTCGTGCTTCAACCCTTCGGCAATACCAACCGCAACCTGTGTTGATAATCCATCATGCGTGGTATAAATCGGCGCACAAATAACCGTTGAAAACTTGGATGTGATCAGGGCATCCCGACTCACGACCACAAAGTAGCGAAACTGTTTCGGGTCATTGCCTGGTGGTTTGGCGACCCGATAGACATCGCCACGGTTCATGCGGTCACTTGATAAGAAAGTGCATCAAGCGTTTCTTGATTGAGAAATTCTGCCCGCTCGTTGATAATTTCTAGATCACGGACATTACGCTGCGCACGACGGAGTTTGGCGATGTATTCCCACGCGGCCTTTTCCAAAAAGAGTGAACGATTCTGATCCGTGCTGATGAATTCGTCCATCACTTTCAGCAGTTCTTCTGAGATAGTGACTGATGTTTTGATTTTCATACTACTATCATACCGCCATCGCATTTAGATGTCAATCCTCAGTTTTTTTAGCTTGGGCGTACCCTTCGCAGTGGCCTTTGCGCCGAAAAACAAGCTCACCTGTGAGCGACGAAAACACAACCATATTCTACACGAGACCCCACCACCGAAGGAAAACGCGCAGATCACCCCTGAGCACAGCGCGCCCCAGGGCACCCGGGTGCAGCGGATGTTCGGCGGGCATTAACATGCACAAGCGCAAAACGCCATTAAGCTTGTAGTCCTAAAATGGGTTGCTGCATTTGGAATTGCTGATCCGCCTCAGCTTCCCAAGGAAAAGCACCATTTCGATTAGGCCAAACACATTGAAGCACTGGAAACGACGTACCCTGATAATACCAGAGTGCATAGCCTAAATAAGCGGCATAATCTGCTTGATTGACAGCTAGAAATGTAACCTCATAATTGTCCAGGATACTTTCGTATCGGACCCCGGTTTGAAACCCCTTCCCTGCTTTGATTTCATTGCTAATGACGTTCATGATTTCGTGCATGAGAGATAGCGGCAGACCAAAAAGAATGATTTCTGGATGATGATAGGTTTCATATAGACCAATAGAATAGGCAAAGGCTGGCCCTTCACTATCCCCCATGATCTTGATCGCATGCCAACCATATTTGGCAATATCGTCAACCACTTTTTGTTCGGTTGAATCCATACTTTCTGTCTGACTTTCACTTTAGGTCGGCAAAGCTGTCAATCATCTATTGGCCGAGAAAGGAAAAAATTTCTGACAAATTACAATGATGAATGTGTGGTTCGAACAGAAAACGCTCGTCAAAACGCAAAAATCTGTTCCGGTAATTCACCGAATGCCCACCAAAGCCGCCGAACACCAAGCTGTGCCGCTGGGCGAAGGGCGGGAAGACTACTACTTGTACCCGACCAACGAAAGCGGGCGACCAACATAAAAAAACGCGTGATCTCGCCCAGTCGGCACCAGCGTATGTTCGATCTGCTGTTCCAACTACTTCACACCCAAGATCAAAGGATTTACGAATGTACCGACAGAGCGACTTGAACGGGTATACTTACAAATTGTGAGACTGACTACAAAATAATATAGCAGTTTGACAAACGAACGGCTTGCAGCTATGATGAGGATACAATTCCTTACCCGACC
>JAAUOZ010000066.1 GCA_012034655.1 Leptolyngbyaceae cyanobacterium CSU_1_3
AATTTTTCCGGTGCTGGCGCGATCGCCTGATAGGGCAAAGGTGTCTCACAAAATTGCTGATCCCCACCAAAAATTGCCCCTGCCTGCAATACTAAAGCCGAACTTTCTCGTTGCCCTGCATCGGCGCACAGCAGTCGCACCCGGCCCTCAGCGACAAAATAACAGGCAGAATGTTCGCCAGTAGCAGAATTTTGATCTGGTGAAGGTGTATTGTCTACATAGATTAAATCTCCCAGTCGAAATGAATTCACCACCCAAGCCTGCCTAAAGCTTGGGATAAGCGATTCACTAACCTGGGCAGATGCAAGCAACGGGTCGATCGCAGATGCTTTATTTACCTGCCCTTCAATAGGCTGCCCTTCAATAGGCTGCCCTTCAATAGGCTGAATGTGAGGTCGAATAGTGACCCCTGAGCCTTGGTTCATAACCTGACCCTCTCAAATTTCTGATGAATAAAGATATGGGTAGAGATGTCAACGTTCTACCTCGATCGCAACTTGCCAAGGTAGAACCAACTCATTAGGGTAGAAAGTTCCGTTAACTAGCTTTGAGAAATTGCCACGCAGAGAATTCAGCAATCTAGATTGAGTGCAATTTAGAATTGAAGAAAGGCAGGAAGCTCAAGCAAATTGGGGACAATTTGGCTAGTTTTGGATATTTTGAAACCAGTTAAAAGAAAAGTCAGCTTTAGAGCGTTTAGCCCAGAAATCTACAGCCAAAAAGCAGCTAACAAGTCTCCAATTAGCTAGGTTCGTCGGGCTAGATTATTCTGTTGAATGAGCTTAATACTATGAATCAAAACAATTAATGTCAAGCAACGTGAAACATATGTTCAAATAAAGACGTTGCTAAATCACGAATGATTGCCCCTACCGTAAATTTTTCACTACAAACAGTTATGCGGTGAGGGGTTTGCATAAAAATAAAAGACCAGTGAGTCTGGTTTTGACTGATGATCCATGACTAACTCGCAGACCACTAGCTTGATTCCATCGATCGCACCTTAGATCGGCGGCTCAGAATCTCGTAAAATTACTCTGCCTCGTCCTGGGAAGAAGGGTTGGCGAGGGCAAAAGTTCAGTCGTCGAACTGGCCTACTGATTGGCTCAGTAACAGTTTTCTGGGAAGGTGATTAAGATAGATTGAGAAGATACTAAGATTGTTCATCTCCTTTCTGTCTTTGGCACTAACTGTTGCAATGACTTCTACTGCTTCCAATTCATCCTCTATTTATTACTCGCCCAAAACCCTCGATCGTGCCGCTCGTGCAGTTCGATGTGCTCCCTTTCGGCTCAAGTTGTATGCCGCCATGATGACCCAAAGCATCTCCCTACGGACTATTGCAGGCCCCGGCGGACTACAGAACCAATATAGCCAGCGATCGCTCACCGAGCTTGTCGCAGAAAGTGAGCTACTTTGGCTGATGCAGGTTGGGTTGCTGCGAAGAGAGGTTGATGGGCAAGGCCTGACCGATAGCTTTCGACTCACCCCTCTCGGTCGGCAACTCGTCATCCACTGGCAAGCATCGGGTGGGGCAAATCTTCGACCCAGTTTGGGCGATCGCTTCTACAATGCAGTCAGTCGTTGGCTACGATCGCCCTTCTAGAATTAGGGAGGAAGGAGACGAAATGAAAGTCTTCTTTTGGTTTTTTAGGCTTTACCGAATCTAAAGCTTGAAATTTGAACCGGGAAGACCCTACCAATCGTCTCTCAATAAAGAATGCAAAAGTCATCCCTCACCCCTCCTCCCTTTTCCCTCCTTCTCCCCCCCAGAGGTTCTTAATGAAAGCAATTATGGTCGTCGGGACAACCTCCCACGCAGGAAAATCCATGATCTCGGCTGCTCTGTGCCGAATTTTGGCGCGGCGGGGGTGGCGCGTGACTCCTTTTAAAGGGCAGAATATGGCGCTCAACTCCTACGTGACGGCCAATGGTGGCGAAATTGGTCACGCTCAAGCAGTGCAGGCGTGGGCAGCGGGGATCGTACCGTGGGTAGAGATGAATCCGATTTTGCTGAAGCCCCAGGGGGATATGACTTCGCAGGTGATTCTCAAGGGCAGAGTGATCGGCAAGGTGGGGGCAGCCGAATATTATGAGCAGTTTTTTGAGGTGGGGTGGCAGGCGATCGAAGAATCGCTCCGTCGTCTGAGTGAAGAATTCGATCTGGTGATTTGCGAAGGGGCGGGCAGCCCGGCAGAAATTAATCTCAAGCACCGCGATCTGACGAATATGCGGGTTGCTAAGCATCTCAATGCGCCCACGTTGCTGGTGGTAGACATCGATCGGGGTGGAGCTTTTGCCCACGTAATCGGGACGTTGGAATTGCTCGACCCAGACGAACGGGCGCTGATCAAAGGCATTGTGATCAACAAGTTTCGGGGGCAGCGATCGCTGCTGCAATCGGGGATTGACTGGCTGCAAGAACGGACGGGCATTCCGGTAGTGGGGGTGATTCCGTGGCTAGAGAATGCGTTTCCGGCGGAAGACTCGTTGAGTCTGCTCGATCGTCCGACTGATTCTAAGGGCGAAATTACGATCGGGGTCATTCGTCTGCCACGCATTTCAAATTTTACGGATTTTGACCCCCTCGAAGCCGAACCTTCGGTAAACGTGAAGTATCTCCATCCCAAGCAGCCGTTGGGCCATCCCGATGCGGTGATTATTCCCGGCTCGAAGACGACGATCGCCGATCTGATCGCCCTGCACAAAGCAGGTATGGCAGAGGAGATCCAGAATTATGTGGCAGCCGGAGGAACCATTCTTGGCATCTGTGGCGGCTACCAGATGATGGGCAAAATTCTCGCTGACCCCGAAGGCATTGAAGGGCAAGAGGGTCGATATCGCGGCTTGGGGCTGTTGCCGCTTAAGACGGTGATTGCAGGGCAAAAGGTGGCTCGTCAGCGCAATGTCACGTCCAACTTTCCCCAGGAGGGCTTACCTGTTTCTGGGTACGAGATCCACCAGGGTCGCACTCGTTTGATTGAGCCAGAAGGCACACAGTTTTTATTTGACGACCAAAATTTGGGGCTGGTAGACCAATCTCAATCCGTCTGGGGAACTTATTTGCACGGCATTTTCGACAACGGCCCCTGGCGGCGAGCCTGGCTCAACCGTCTGCGACAACAGCGCGGCTTGGGGTCTTTGCCGACGGGGGTTCCTAACTATCGAGAGCAACGAGAATTGATGTTGGATCAACTGGCAGACGCGATCGAGCCTCATTTGGATCTCAAACCCGTTTTACCTGGGTGACTGACAAAACTCAGAAGACCCTCACCCCAACCTCTCTCCCAGAGCAGGCGAGCGACTTTGAACCCAACGTTACTTTTCTGACTTCCCTCCTCCTACCAGAGGGGAAGAGACTGAGGGATGAGGGGGCAAGGGTTTGCCAGTCAACCAGCCCGTTTTACCCTAAAAAAACAAGCGCAACCTCAGCAAATGAAGTGCGCTCTAATCCCTAACCCTTTTGGTGCAACGTGTCCGTTTGTCCTTATGGACTACACTAAGGTCTGATCCCCAAAAACTCGACTTCGTTTAGACATTTTTTAGAATTCTGCTATGGGCGTTAATATCCGATTTTTGCCTGATGACATCACCGTCCACGCCGAACCCGGAGAGCCTTTGCTCAAAGTTGCTGAACGGGCAGGTATTGCAATCCCGACGGGGTGTTTGATGGGGTCTTGCCACGCCTGCGAGGTGGAGATCGATGGTGAGGAGACGGTTTGTAGCTGCATTTCATCTGTGCCGATGGGGCGATCGAGCCTCACGGTTAATCTGTTCTTTGACCCAACCTGGTGAGCCTTAAATCTTGCGTAAGTCCCATTGATTTAATCCCCAATTTTTACGATCGCTCAACGCTTCTCAAAATGCTGCGATCGCTTCTACTAGTGCATCCATCTCTGCTTCAGTGGTGAAATAGTGAACGCAAGCACGCACACAATTGGGATCAAGCAAAACTCGCAGAAAAAAGTTTTGGCTCTCTAAAAATTGCACCAGTCGCCCCTGATCGCCCCTTGCCAACTGAAAGGAGACCAGCCCAGACTGCGGAGGAGCCGTTCGTAGGCAGGTGACGTTGGGCAGGGCTGAGAGTCGTTGCCATAGGTAGGCGCTGCGATCGCAGATCATCTGATACCGTTCTTCGCGAGTTGCCAGTTGAGGATGAAAAGCGATCGCTTCTCGCAGCCCAGCGTAGAGCGGAATGGCAGACGTGGCAATCTCATATCGACGGGCATCGGGTTGCCAGCCCGTAGGCTGATTTTGGGAGTCGATCGTAATGCTGCGCCAGCCAATAAAGGTGGGATGCAAACTCTCCTGTGCAGCAGGGCTGACATACAACCCGCCGACTCCTGCCGCGCCACACCACCATTTGTGCCCCGTAAAGGCATAGAAGTCAACTCCCAGTGCCGTCAAATCTAAGGGCAACACCCCCACCGACTGGGCAGCATCGACTAAAACCCTCACAGAGTATTCACCACCCCCCTGGCGACAAACCTGGACAATTTCCGCAAGCGGCAACACCTGGCCCGTATTCCACAAAATGTGACTGAGCACGACGAGCCGAGTTTTGGGGCGTAACTGTTGGGCAATCACCTCTGTTGGGTTGCCTGCGTTTAAGGTGGGCAGAAGGGGGCAGACCGATACTTCGATTTGAAAGCGTCGTTGTAGCTCTTGCGTGGCAGCGATGATGCCCTGGTGTTCGCAGTCGGTGAGTAGCAGGTGATCGCCGGGTTGCCAGTCGATTCCCCAGAGGGCAATATTGCAGCCAACGGATACGTTTTCGGTGAGGGCGATCGTCTCTGGTAAAGCTCCCAATTCTGCGGCGATCGCTTCCCTTGTCAAACTTGTTTCTTTGACAATCCAGCTATTAGCGGCATTTGAGAACGGCCCTACTTGCTGAAAATAGTCTTGCGCCTGTTGGATGGCAGCGATCGCCCCTCGCGGCATGGGGGCTTGCCCTCCATAATTAAAGTAGCCTTTGCCTTCTAGGTAGGGAAACTGTTGGCGATGTTCTGCAAGTTGATGGGTCATAGGGTAAAAATCAACAACACGTTAAGATCCCCGACTTCAAGCCGAGCCTCCAAATCCTATTCTGGAGCGGATTTCAGAAGTTGCGGGCTTAACCGAGCCTCAAGAATTTTTGAGACTTCTCCTTAACTCAATGTTAAAGATTTAGACCCAAAAATTTTCCCACAGATTCCTCGATTTCTTGTTAGTTTATAGGCATGTTGCTGACTGCTGACCTTCTCCTCAATTATCAACGGTGTAGTCGTCGAGCATTTCTCGATTTGTATGGGGATCTCACAGTGCGAGATGCTCCAAATGATTATCTGCTTAAACTTCTGCAAGACAGCGTTGCAAACCATCGTCAAGCCTTAGCAGACCAGTCTTACCATCAGCCTAGCCATACGCCACGAGACTGGGCCGCCGGAGCAAAGGCCACTCTAGAACTGATGCGGAGAGGGTCGATCGCATCTACAACCTGTCTTAATGAGCCAAGAAAATGGCGTGTCGCTGATCAGTGTCCCTGATCTGCTGATGAGACAGCCCGGAGAATCGATTTTTGGCAACTGGGTCTATGTGCCGACTGAAATCAAGCTCAGCAAAACGCCCCAAGCAAGAGTATCAGATTATTGTGGCGTTTCATGTGCGGGTGTTGGCGGCGGTGCAGGGGGCGTGGTCAGAGACGGCCTGGCTAATGTTGCGCGAAAAAGGATTGTATGAGGTTGACTTGTGGGAATCAGTGCCTCGGATGGAGAAAATTTTGCAGGAGTGCATTGCTACGCTGACCCAAGATCAAGAGCCAGAAGTGTTCATTTCGCGCAGTCGCTGTAGCCTGTGTCATTGGTACAACCATTGCTATACGATCGCCAAGGCAGACCAGCATCTCTCGTTGCTTCCTGGTGTCACACCCACCCGCTACACCCAGCTACAGGCGCTCAATCTCACCACTGTTGAGGCGCTGGCGACCATTCAGCCTGCCAAGTTAGAGCCGTTGCCAGGGTTTGGTGGCGAGACGGCGAGAAAGTTAGTCCGACAGGCGCAAGCAGTGTTGCAGAATTGTGCCCTGCCTGGAGAAAGCAATGCTGAGTTGCCTGCTCGATCGCAGACCAACGGATCGCGATCGTCCTCCAATAATGGTAAGCACTTTCAGCCTCAGACAATTCCCACGGCTGAGGTTGAGCTTTATTTTGACATTGAGGCCGAGCCATCGCTCAATCTGATTTATCTGCATGGCGTGTTGGTGGTCGATCGCGCTCAACAAACCGAAGTTTTCCATTCTCTCTTGGCCGAGAAACCAGAAGACGAATCGAAAATCTGGCAAGAATTATTAGATCTGATGTGGGCGTATCCAAATGCGCCCATTTTTCATTTTTGCCCCTATGAGGTGCAAACGATGGGGCGACTTGCCGAGCTTTATGAAACCCCGATCGCTCGCATTCAGCCCCTGTTGCCTCGCTTTATCGATCTACACGATCGCATTACTAAATCTGTGACGCTGCCCGTCGAAAGCTATGCCCTCAAGCATATTGCCCGGTGGTTGGGCTTCGATTGGCGAGACTCAACTGCAAATGGTGCTCAATCGATTTATTGGTACGCGCAGTGGCTAGCAACGGGCGATCGCGGGTTTTTGAATTCAATTTTGGTTTACAACGAAGATGACTGTCGGGCGACCTACCACATCAAAGATTGGCTCGTCGATTTTTTGCAAGAGACGATCGAACATCCACAGGCACTCTGAAAAAAACACATACCCTAACTAGCCGTCACGGGTCACTCAAGCGCCACTTTTCTGCCGACAATTACCAAATCCTGTTCACCAGTCTCCTTAAATTTGGCCACTCCGGGCAACAAGCCCCACGGCTCAAATCCATATTGCTGAAATAGCTGAATACTGGGTCGATTGTCGGCAAAAATGAATCCCAATAGGGTCGTGATCTGAAGCGAAGGGCTGAAGGCGATCGCCCGTGCCAACAGCCGCCGCCCTACCCCGCGCCGTCGAAACTCAGAAGCGACATACAAACTCAACTCCACGGTTTCGCGGTAGGCAGGTCTGCCGTAGAAAGATTGAAAGCCCAGCCATCCTGCGATCGTGCCGTCAATTTCCATGACCCAGAGCGGCCGCTCAGTTGCAGTGTGAGCATGGAACCAGACCAGCCGACTCTCGACACTCACTGGCTCAATATCCGCCGTGACAATGCGCGTAGGAATCGTGGAATTGTAGAGGGCCACGATCGCCGACAAATCCGCTTCTACGGCATCACGAATCACCATGCACCTGCTCCGAAATCCACTGCAAATAGGATTGAGACCCAGCTAAAATCGGCAAAGCAATGATTTCAGGAACCTCGTAGGAATGGATTGCCTGAATTTTGGCTGCCAATTCCAGGAAGCGCGATCGCTCGGTTTTGATCAGCAGTTGCCATTCTTGACCTTGATGCACTGCCCCCTGCCACCGATAAACCGACTCCACAGGCAGCAATGTCGCACAGGCAGCCAATTTTTCTTGCACAAGCACCTGAGCGATCGTCTCCGCCTCCTGGCGCGATGTAGTCGTCACCAGCACCACACAGCATTCTGTCTCTTCTGCCATAGGACTCTAAAATATAACCACTCTCTAATATCTCCTATTCTCATGCTCAGAAAGGTTGCGCTCGTCTTACTCTGGGTCGGATTTGTCAGCTATGCTTTTTTGCTGGCCCCACCCGATCGACCCGACACGCTGGATCTGATCAAAAATCTCGCCACGGGGCAGATTCAGGGCATCAATCCGCTAATTGTTGGGCTGTTCAACATCATGGGAGTTTGGCCGTTGATCTATAGCTGTGTGCTGTTTTTAGATGGTCGCGGGCAGAAGATTCCTGCCTGGTTTTTTGCATCTGCCTCCTTTGGGGTGGGGGCGTTTGCACTGTTGCCTTACCTATTTTTGCGTCAGCCAAATCCGACCTTTGTGGGGCAAAAATCCTGGTTGTTGAGAATTCTCGATTCTCGCTGGACGGGTGCATTGATTGGGCTAGGAGCGATCGCCCTCTTAACTTACGGCCTCACCCAGGGCAATTGGGGCGACTTCATTCAACAATGGCAAACCAGTCGATTCATTCATGTGATGAGCTTAGATTTTTGCCTCCTGTGTCTGTTGTTTCCGACGTTGCTCAAGGATGATATGACGCGGCGTGGGCTTTCGGATGGGAAAATCTTTTGGGCAGTTTCGTTGTTGCCCTTGATTGGGCCGATCGTCTATCTAAGTTTGCGTCCACCCACGATCGCCGCCTCTGAAGCAACGCTCAATCAGCAACCCACTGCGATCAAGGGATGAGGAATGAGGGATGACGGATGAAGAAGTTTGGAATTTTCCGCCTCGTGATTTGAGTCTTTCTGCTCAAAAGATTCATGTTTGGAGGGCAAATTTGGAGGAGTCAGAAGAACGAGTTCAGGATTTGTTAAAAGTTCTGTCGTTGGATGAGCGAAATCGAGCCGATCGCTTTCGATTTGAGCACCATCGAAATCACTTTATTGTAGGACGGGGCATCCTTCGATCGCTCCTGTCAAGCTATCTACACATTGCCCCCGAAGCTCTGAAATTTAGCTATGGAGAACGGGGCAAGCCTGAGCTAATCAATCTCCCCAACTCTGATAACAATCACCAGAAATTACACTTTAATCTGGCGCATTCTCAAGGGTTAGCCCTGTATGCGATCGGCGATCGTCCCGTTGGCATTGATTTAGAACAAATTCGCTCCGTTTCTGACTTAGAAGCCTTAACTCGTCGCTTCTTTTCCGCCAGCGAATACACCGCCATTTCTGCCCTCTCTGCCCAACAGCAACCCACCGCATTCTTCCGCTATTGGACTTGCAAAGAAGCCTACCTAAAAGCCACCGGAGAAGGACTCGCAAAGCTAAAAGAATTAGAAATTTCGCTCTCGTCTCAATTGCTTTCTTCCCCATCCACCCAATTTGTGAACGTCCCCACCGGCACGATCGCCGACTGGCATCTCCAAGAACTCGTCCCCGCCACCGGGTTTGTAGGCGCGATCGTCACCACAGGGCAAAACCTGGAAATCGATCGCTGGCAATTCTGACCTTACGGCATCCTGCGTCCCTTTTTTATCTACCCCTGACCTCTGTGATAATATATGAGACTGGCAATACTCAACCTTTGAATAGGAAAAGACTTCATCTCATGGCCCTGCTGCAACAGCGCAAACAAGAAATTATCTCCGACTACCAGGTTCACGAAACCGACACCGGATCGTCCGATGTGCAAGTCGCGATGCTCACCGAGCGCATCAACAAACTCAGCCTTCACCTGAGAACCAACAAAAAAGATCACGCTTCCCGCATGGGTCTGCTGAAAATGATCGGTCAGCGCAAAAGACTGCTCGCCTACATCAATAAGCGCAACCCCGAAAACTATCGCGCCCTGATTACTCGCCTCGGCATCCGAGGTTAAGGAGCCTTCTCGCCATGTCCTCCGAACCCAACGAACCAAAGCCCGAATCTCGGTCAGAACGCTTACCGTTTGAACCGACCCAAAACCGCAAAAAACCTGCTCAAACAGAGGGCACTGCGGCCGCAAAAAACGCCAAAAAGTCAGCCAAGCAGCCTTCTAGCGAGAACCGTCAGCCCTCGGCCAAACAGACGCGCTCTGCTGATAGTGTTGCCAAAGCACCCAAGGCTGACAAGCCCAAAGCCGTACCGAGGCAGCGATCGTCCCCTGACCAGACGGCGATCCCCAAAGTGGTCAGCGATCGCATGGCCCGGCGGATGGCTATTTTTGTGGAATTCCGACCGTGCTGGGGATCTCGACTTTTATTGTCAGCTATTTCCTCGTCACCAAGGGTTGGTTTAAGTTGCCCAATGTGGCGGTGGTGCTCGTGAGTATGGGCTTTCTGGGGTTGGGCGTAATCGGACTTACCTACGGCATTCTCTCCGCTTCTTGGGATGAGGAGAGGGTTGGCTCCTGGTTTGGTTATGAGGAGTTTTCGGTCAACTTTGGGCGCATGAGAGGCGCATGGAAAGAGGCCAAAGAAAAGAAGACGATCGGCGATTGAAAGTCGTTGGCATTGATCACGACTCGATTGAACCTCAAAGGCAGGTAGGGTTGGCTGCGATCGTGGGCCACCCTAGATTCGATCGCGCCCTAACCGAACAATCAGCTTAACAACTCTTCCCTAACGGCTGACTGCAAACCTGTCATAGTATTAAATCTGGACTGCATTCGCTGCGTTTGAAAGTCCAGTTCGATCGGTAGTTTTCTAAGTACCCAATATTCTGCACACCCACAACACAGCAGGAACCTTAACATGATCGTGGTGATGAAGATCGGCACTCCCGAAGCCGAAGTAACTCGCATTGACCAAGAATTCTCCAACTGGGGACTCGTCCCCGAAAAAATTGTCGGCAAACACAAAGTCGTCATTGGTTTGGTAGGAGACACCGTTGAACTCGATCCTCTCCAAATTCAGGAAGTTAGCCCCTGGATCGAGCAGGTACTCAGAGTTGAACAGCCCTTCAAGCGGGCCAGTCGCGAGTATCGTCAAGGGGAGCCGAGCGAAGTTGCAGTGCCTACACCCAATGGAACCATCTATTTTGGTGAGCAGCATCCCCTGGTGGTCGTGGCAGGGCCGTGCTCGGTTGAAAACGAAGAGATGATCGTGGAGACGGCTCGACGAGTCAAGGCGGCTGGCGCACATTTCCTGCGGGGCGGAGCCTTCAAACCTCGGACTTCTCCCTATGCTTTTCAGGGGCATGGCGAAAGCGCCTTGGGGCTGCTGGCGGCGGCTCGTGAGGCAACTGGGCTGGGGATCATCACCGAACTGATGGATGCTGCTGATTTGGACATGCTGGCCGAGGTGGCAGACGTGATTCAGATCGGGGCGCGGAACATGCAAAACTTCTCACTGCTCAAAAAAGTGGGCGCTCAAGATAAGCCGATTTTGCTCAAACGAGGTATGGCTGCGACCTTTGAAGATTGGCTCATGGCTGCCGAATATATTCTTGCGGCGGGCAACTCCAATGTAATTCTCTGTGAGCGCGGCATTCGCACCTTCGATCGTCAATATGCCCGCAATACCCTAGACTTGGCCGCGATCCCGGTGCTGCGCTCTCTAACTCATCTGCCGATCATGATCGATCCGAGTCACGGGACAGGGCGCGCTGAGTATGTGCCTTCCATGGCAATGGCATCGATCGCCGCTGGAACAGATTCTTTGATGATTGAAGTTCACCCCGATCCCAAAAAGGCGCTATCGGATGGGCCGCAATCATTGACCCCCGATCGTTTTGACCAACTGATGCGCGATCTGGCGATCGTTGGCAAGCCTCTAGGTCGCTGGCAATCTGCGGTAGCGGTTGTTTAGTTCGGGGTTCCTACAATCTAATTCGTCAATCGGTGATGCGATCGTCCTCTGGGGAAGCGATCGCATCTGACTTTTAAAGAAAGCGATGACTTGTATTATCCACGCCAGTGCTTTCGCTGAGCCATTAAGTCTAGCGCCGACGAGCCTTGCTGACCATTTTGCGCGACAGGCGAAGTTTCAAATCTTCCTGTTCTGCCCAATCTTGCAGGAGACGATAGAAAATCTGTCGATCGTCATTTTTGAGAACGGCCACCTGATCCGCCGTCTCAATCACATAGGGATAGCCGCTCCCAATCACCACTTCACCCCGCACCCAGTCGATAATGCGATCGTGCCAGCCCGCTTCATATACCCACACTGGAAGTTCTAGCCGAACGGGATAGCTATCTTTATTAGTTTTGAGATAGGTAAAAGCAATACGATCGGCTTGATCTTGATATTGATCTAGCACGCCCGATCGTTGGCAGAGAAACAAAGGAGTACGATCGCCCCACTGCATAGCTTGATTTTTGGATCGGCTGATCAGTTGTGCGTCGTGAATTGACTTGCTTTCTGGCAAATTGCCCAACAGTCGCAACATCTCAGTCAGATCGCAGGCCGTTGAAGTGTCAATATAACCCACCAAAGGCACACGAAAATATTCACTCGCCTGCAACAGTTGACGCATACATTTGATATAAAAGTTGCGCGTTTCTTCATCAAATGCTTCGGCAAATGTAACCACTAGCGAACCGTCAAAAAATGCTAAACAGGTTTCACAGTCTGCGTGTGACTCCATATATTTGATGATGCGCTGAGTCTCCATTTCAAAACGGCGCAAATTAACCTTACGATCGGCTAGATCGCCCCTTCCTACGCGCAAATCATTCGGAGTCATCACATCTAACTCAATGTCTTTCTCATAGACACCAGAAGGCAAATGAAAATTTTCGTACCAGCCAATTTGTACGAGTGCAACTGGAATAGAAACATCTTTGCTGGGGTAAATTTGTGACCCATCTACCGCAAAGGTTGAGATCCCGGTGAGCCGATCGCGCACCCATGCCAGACTTTCCTCGCGATTTTGCCAACTCAGCTTTGACGGCACAACCCAATCCAAAAATTTGCCCAGTGGCTCTAGCGGCAACGCCCCACAGTATTGAATCCCTGCTAGCTTTTCCTGCAAAACCGTTTCCGAATGCCGCGACATTTGCCCCAGTGTGGCCGTATATTGCTGAATTTCCTGGAAGGTAGCAGTGTCATAACTGGTAAAGTCGCTGCGCTTTGCATCGAGCAGGCTCAAAATCTGGGACGGCTTTAGGGGCATAGCCACAAAGAGAAAATTGGTACTTGGGTACTCTAACAGGGTTCTCCCTATTTGCTGCTAATTCTGCTTGCGATTTAACCAGATGCCCCGAAGCCCGGCGGCTTGTGCAGCCTGATAATCTTCTTTGAAGCTATCACCTACATGCCAGGCAAGTTCGGCAGGGCAATCGTGCTTATTTAGCGCTGCATTGAAGATTTGAGGACTTGGTTTTGCCGCGCCAACTTCTGTAGAAATGGTCGTAGAACTGAAGAAATTTACAAGATTTAATGCCTTCAAGACCGCATACAGTCGCGAATCAAAATTAGACAAAACGCCGATCGCAATTCCTCGATCGCTGAGTTTTTCTAAGGTTGGAACCACATCAGCATAGACAACCCAAGGTTCTGCTGTCGCAAAATAACTGTAGAGTTCTGCAAAAAACTTGGAGAAATCTGAGAACTGATCTAGAACATTCGCTTGTTGAAAGGTTGAAACTGCGATCGCCTCCCACCACTCAAACTCCAATCGGGGAATCTCCGCCACGTCTTGCCCCGGAAAGGCAGGCGACTCGGCTGCTTTGAAGCTTTGATAAAACGCCTGGTTCAACACATGTGTGGGCACATCCACGCCATAGCGCCAGGCAATTTTGCCATAGACTTCTCCTACGCTGCCCCGCACCCCAAACAGCGTACCAACTGCATCAAAAAAAATCACCTGGGGCCGGGGCATTTTAGATTCCTCACTTCAAAAAATCAGAACTGACGCTATGAACGGTGGCTTCAAGTTGGGAGCAGGGGTTAGGGGGATGAGGGCGAAGATCTCCGGCATTGATCAATCCACGTTCTTTAGCGGAGCACTCACAAGTCAAGTGCCGAAAGGTAGGTCGGCTTTCTGGCTCGCCATTGTCGCTGCTTGAGGGGCGAGATCGAGGAGCCATTTGTAGGTCGCGATCGTCCCTACAGATCCTTGCCCACAAACGCATCTACGATCGGCTTTGTGACCCAATTAAGCCCCACCCTCAACTGATGTTTTAGGGTCGGCATTCGGTTTAGATAGGCCAATCGTCGAGCCACATAGGCCAACGAACCTTCTAGCTGAATGCCCATCCCCGTCAGGGTGGCATTGCCGATGCCCAAGGTCATCATCTCGCCCAAATATTGATAGCGGAAGGGCAGCAGAGGGCGATTGGTCAGAGAAGCCCAAAGATTCCAGCCTGCATAATCAGATTGCTGAAAGGCAGATTGCGCCGTCGCCGGAACCTGCTGCCCATCGGCATCCTTACAATCTGCCAGATCGCCGAGGGCAAAAATTTCTGGGTGATCTACAACTTGTAGCGTGGGGGTTGTGATTAACTGCCCCCGTTGGTTTTGCTTGAGAGGTAAATTTTTGACCACCTCATTAATGCGAGTGCCAACCGTCCACAAGACAATCTCAACAGGGATTGTATCGACCGATCCTTGTAGAGCATTGACATCGAATCAGCCGTAACCGACTCAACCGTGGTTTCTAGATCAACCCAGATGCCCCGTGCTTCGAGGGCTTTGTTGGCTGCGTCTCGGTTGTGGGCAGGGGACGATCGTAGAATTTGCTCGCCCTGCTCAACCAGCCGAATTCTACCCCGATCGCCCAACAGATCTGCCAGTTTGCACGCCAACTCAACGCCGCTATAGCCCGCTCCTACGATCGCGATCCGAATTTTGTCAGCATCGGATGTTCTCAACTCCCGCAGGCGTTCTTCTAGACGGTAAGCATCGGCGATCGTCCGAAAGGGAATCGCATACTCAGATGTGCCAGTTGCCATATCTAACGGGGTTTCGCCGCCCATCGTCAGCACGAGGCGATCGTAGCTTAGGGTTTCTCCAGTCTGCAATTGCACCCGTTTTTCTGGCAGATCGATCTGCTCAACAATTGACTGGCAAAAGCGAATGCCCGTTCCAGCGAGTAATTCTTGGTAGGGGGGAGCAATTTCCCACGATTGCAATTCGCCCGTCACCAGTTCGTAGAGCAAGGGTGAAAAGAGAAAGCGATCGCGCTGATCGACGAGCACAATTTCAGGCTGGGTGGCTTTTGCCCAGGGCAGTTGGCTCAGGCGCAGTGCCGTATAAAGGCCACCAAAGCCTCCACCCAAAATACAGATACGAGCAGGTTGCTGGGGCATAGAGAAAAATGTTTAGGAGAAAAACATCTAGCAGGGTGACTGCTTCCCATTGTAGACAGTCTTCTTGTTTCAAATTGCACTTCTCTGTGCTTCTTCGCTCTTTCCTCAAAACCCGATTGGAGGCAAAATATCTAAATCAAAAATCTATGGGGCCAATATGACCAAGCTAAAAGTAGGATTGCTGTTTGGTGGGTGCTCTGGGGAGCATGAGGTGTCGATCGTCTCCGCAAGCTCCATTGCTAAAGCATTCACGATCGATGCCAATGCCGACAAATATAATATGCTGCCCTTTTACATTCAAAAAGACGGCTTTTGGCAGGGGGGAGACATTGCCCAGCAGGTTTTAACTTCTGGAAAACCCATCTCAGCAACAGGGAAGTCTCGCTGGCAATTTCCGGCGACGGCTTCTGAAGTGGATGTGTGGTTTCCTGTTTTACACGGCCCCAACGGCGAAGATGGCACTGTGCAAGGACTTTTGAAGCTGATGCAGGTTCCATTTGTGGGGTCAGACGTAATGGCTTCCTCGGTCGGCATGGACAAGATCGCCATGAAAGCTGCCTTTGCCCAAGCCGGGTTGCCCCAGGTCAAATATTTAGCCGTGACGCGATCGCAAATCTACTCCAATCCCTGTGTTTTCCCCAAATTGTGCGACCAGATCGAGTCTGAATTGGGCTATCCGTGTTTTGTCAAGCCTGCCAATTTAGGATCATCCGTCGGCATTTCTAAGGTGCGAAATCGCCCCCAGTTGGAGGCTGCGTTGGATAGTGCCGCAAGTTACGATCGACGAGTTATCGTCGAAGCGGCTGTAGTCGCCAGAGAAATCGAATGTGCAGTTTTGGGAAACGATCAACCCCAAGCATCTGTGCCGGGCGAAATCACCTTCGAGAGCGATTTTTACGATTACGAGACGAAATATACCCCCGGACAGGCTCAAATGATTATCCCGGCGAAGGTTCCAGAGCCGATCGTCGCTCTGATCCAAGAAAGAGCACTTCAGGCATTTCTGTCTCTCGACGCTGCCGGATTGGCACGAGTCGATTTTTTCTATGTCGAGTCTACCGGAGAAGTGTTGATCAACGAAATCAACACTCTTCCTGGCTTCACCTCGACCAGCATGTATCCTGAAATGTGGGCCGCGACGGGCATTTCCTTCGCCAACTTGGTCGATCGACTGATTCAGTTGGCCCTAGAAAGAGGGCAACCTTGAGGTATTTTGCGAAAGAAAGCAACTTGAGCTAGAGACTTGCAGACAAATCACATCGCCCACTGGGTCGATCGGGTTTCGACTTCGCTCAGTCCTCAGACATAGTATGAGAAAGAAGGCAAAGTCAAAATTATTCAGTCCCGATTACCCCGTCGGCTCCACAATGCCCATCCGCTCCCACCAGCGATTGAGCGGGAAATAAACCACGGGGGCCCACAGGCTGCTGAGAATCGCAGAACTCAGCGCTACAAACTGGTGATACGTCCAAATCTCAATCAGAGACCGTCCGCCCTGCACACTAAACTGAATCGCTGTGACGGTCTCGGCTAAAACTGCCATACCAAACACAATCAACGCTACCGAAATGAAATCTTCCTGAATGTAGCGCTGTTTTTGCAACCGAGCCGTCAGCGCCCCCACGATCGCTAAACTCAACGCATGAGTCGGGCTGGGAGCCGTCATCCCATCCTGAAGCAGCCCCAACACCACCCCTGCAAAGGCCCTTCTAGCACCGATCGCTTCACACTCCACGCCACCACCCAGACGAGCAACCAGTTAGGCCCAATGCCCGCAAGCTCCATACCAGGCAGACGAGAAGGCAGCAAAATCAAGCATACCCACACCGAAACCACGGTCACGCCCCAATTCACCAAAGGTCGAGCAATGGGGTACTGATCAAAAAAATTGTCGAGAGCCGAGTTTCTCATAGGTTCTCAGGGATGTTCATTGCTCAACTTCAGGTGCAGCAGGCTGAGTTGGAGACGGAGAAATCGACGGTGTAGAAGGGGTTGGCTTGGGAGGAACAACCAAGGGCAAAGGCTGCGCCAAGTTAGGCGAATTGGGATAAACGGCTGCCCACTCCAAATTATTGACAGGGGCAGAAAGCTCGATTACCGCTTCGGGTGCAGGGCTTTTGTCTAGGTTGACGGATACGATCCGCCCGATCGGAATCCCCGACGGAAATCGCCCACTCAGCGACGACGTTGAAATCACATCGTCGCGCCGCACATCCGGCACTTTCTCATAAAATTCCATCACGGCTCGGTTGGCAGATTTGCCGCGCATCAACCCCATCGCTCGACTGCGGCTAACCGTCACCCCTACCCCGCTACTGGGATCACTCAGCAGCAAAACTCGACTCGTATTGGCACTAACACTATCGACACGCCCCACTAAGCCACCCGGACTGAGGACGATCGACCCAACTTCGATGCCATCCTCACGCCCGCGCCCCAAGGTAATCTGCTGCCACCAATGATCGCTACTGCGCCCCACCACCGGAACCGTCACACCTTTTATTTTTTTCGCAGAAGTAAAGCCCAACAGTTCTTCTAAACGCTGATTGCGGCTTTCCAATTCGATCAAGCGTTGCTGTAGCTCTAACATCTGAGCAGTGGCAATCCGATCCTGCGGAGTCGGCTTCGCATGAAAGGGGCGAGTCAGAAGCTGATAGGTTTCCATGACCAGACTTCCTTGAGTCTGGCGAACGATCAGGGCTGTCCCTAGCGCAAGACTAGCTAAGGCAACCTGAATTCCATATCGATCCCACCAACGGCGCAGTGCGTACATTCAATCGACTTGTTTGGGCTGGTTTACTTCACGAAAGCACAGGTCTGAAACTGACTCGAATCTAGCGAGGCGGGCGCGTGCTGAAGACTCGCTCTAGCTGTTTGAAATTCTCTAAAACGCGCCCTGTCCCAAGGACAACGCAGCTTAGAGGATCGGCTGCAACGTGCACTACAATGCCAGTTTCGTGACTGATCAGGGTGTCGATGCCTTTGAGGAGCGCTCCGCCCCCGGCCAGCATGATGCCCCGATCGATAATGTCGGCGGCCAGTTCTGGAGGGGTGCGTTCTAAGGTTCGCTTGACGGCATCCACAATGACCGACAAAGGCTCAGACATGCTTTCGCGAATCTCAGGGCCTTTGATGGTGACGGTGCGAGGCAAGCCAGAAAGCAGGTGTAGCCCTCGAACCTCCATCATGTCTTCGTCTGCTTGGGTCGGGTAGGCAGAACCAACGGAAATCTTGATTTCTTCGGCGGTTCGTTCCCCGATGACCAGGTTATGAACTTTCTTCATATATTGGACGATCGCTTCACTCAGTTCGTCTCCAGCGACGCGCACCGATTCGCTCAGCACCGTACCCTGCAAGCTAAGAACAGCAACTTCTGTCGTTCCACCGCCGATGTCGATGATCATGTTGCCAGTTGGTTCGGCGACGGGCAAGCCAGCCCCGATCGCGGCAGCTACAGGTTCGTCAATAAGGTAAACCTCTCGCGCTCCAGCCTGGGAGGCAGCTTCCATGACAGCACGCCGCTCAACGCCCGTCACCCCGCTGGGAATGCCAATCACGACGCGGGGTGACACCAGGGTTTTGCCTTCGTGTACCCGTGTAATGAAGTGTTTGAGCATCAGTTCTGCGGTGTCAAAATCTGCAATGACCCCATCGCGCAGAGGACGTAGCGCAATCACGTTGCCGGGAGTTCGTCCCAGCATTCGTTTGGCATCTTCCCCAACGGCCAGGGGGATTTTTTCATTTTGATCCATCGCTACGACGGAGGGTTCTTGCAGGACGATGCCTTTACCCGATACGTAGACTAGTGTATTGGCGGTTCCCAGGTCGATGCCCATGTCCCGCGATAAGGAAAAGCGACTAAAAAGACCCACTAGTTTTTATCCTCTGAATAACGCTACGAGTACGATCGGACGTAGTGCAAATAAACATCAAGACTAATTGATAGTGGATTCTATTACAGTTTTCAACCTGAAGTCTAGGTCAGACCGCAATAGAATTATAAACTCACGAGTCTATTTCACCACTGTATCAAGGGTTTTGAATCTTGAGTTTACAAAGGATTTTGAAGCAGTCGAGATTCAGCGCTTATCCTGTAAAATCTACCACTTCAGACTTCGCTTGTGCTTTGCTTATCCTCACCATACACGTCTTGTGGGCGCAAATCAGCACAATACAAAAAGGATTTTTATCAATATAGTTCGCATTCCCAAAAATCACTGATGAATGAGTCAGTTTGAGGTTGATTTTTTGGCATATTTTTAGTCGATCGCCACTCGTGCATTCAGCCACAAATTTCGATTGCTGCTAGAATAAGTTCAGTACAGACGTATTAACGCAGTTTGAGGGTGAACCAACTGAGAGAGCCGAAGGGACGATCGTAAGTGCCGATCATCCCTTATTCTAGAGGCACTTTAACCGCACTAAAAATCAAAAGCGAGAAACTATGAGCCTGAATGTAGTGACATTGGTAGGTCGTGTGGGTGGCGATCCAGATGTGAAATATTTTGAGTCGGGAAGTGTCAAGTGTCGGCTGACCCTGGCGGTCAATCGTCAGACCCGCAACAGTGACCAACCCGACTGGTTTAGTCTTGAGCTTTGGGGCAAACAGGCCGATGTGGCTGCCAACTATGTGCGAAAGGGAAGCCTGATTGGGGTCAAAGGTTCCCTGAAATTTGATAGCTGGAAGGATCGCAACACGGGAGTCGATCGCTCTTCGCCCGTTGTATTGGTCGATCGCCTCCAGTTGCTTGGCTCAAAGCGAGACAACGAAGGCGGCGGCGGCGAGTCTAGCAGCTACCAAGACGATTTTTAAGTTCGACTTTTTATAGATTGTGGCGAGCAAACTTCTAATTGTTGAAAGCCCTGGAAAGATCAAACGCCTCAAAGAAATTTTGGGATCAGGTTGGATTGTCAAAGCGTCGATGGGGCATGTACGCGAATTGGCGAACGATGGAGTAGATTCTTTGGGCTTTGAGCTTGTGGGGCAGACCGTTCGCTGTCGATATGTACCCAGGGGCGATCGTGGACGAGAAACGATCGCCCAACTGCGGGCAGTTGTCAACCAAGTGCAAACTGTGATTTTGGCAACCGACGAAGATCGCGAAGGCGAAGTGATTTCCTGGCATCTCCAGCAAGCACTCAATTTAAAGAAACCTCAGCGAGTCGTCTATACCGAAATTACTCCGGCTGCGATTCAGCGGGCGATCGCCCACCCGCGATCGATTAACCAAAATTTGGTTGACGCTGGTTTGTGCCGCGCTGTTTTAGACAAACTTGTAGGTTACAAAGGCTCACCCCTGCTCTGGAAGCTGAACAATGGGGCCAAAAGCATGGGGCGAGTGCAAAGTGCAGCGCTGCATATTGTCTGCGATCGCGAACGTCAGATTCAGGCCTTTGTGCCTCAAGACTATTGGAGCGTCTTTGTAGACTATGCAGAAGGGTTTCGGGCCTTTTATCGAGGAAGTGAAGTCGCGGCAGACACGATCGAGCCGCCAGACGATGCCACCAACCCGGCTGAAAAATTAGCCCCCGAATCGCAGCGAGTCTTGAGCCAGGTAGAAGCCGATCGCCTCGTCCAGCAAGCTCGGCAGTTTCCGCACCAGATTGTGTCGATCGAGGGCAAAACCACTCCCCGCACACCTCCCCCCGCCTTCGTCACTTCTAGCCTCCAACAAGCCGCCGGATCGCGCCTGCGCTTTAGCCCCGAAAAACGATGCAGGTTGCCCAGTCTCTCTACGAAGCAGGACTGATCACCTACATGCGAACCGATAGCGTGGCGCTGAGTCCAGAGTTTTGCGCCCAGGCGCGTCAATGGTTGGCTAAACAGGATGCTGAGAACGTACCGCAAAAGGCAACCGCCCATCGCCAGGTCAAAGGAGCACAAGAAGCCCACGAAGCCATTCGTCCCACAGATTTGACCCGTCCTTCTGCCCAATTGCGAATTGATCTGTCGGCGGATGATTTTGCACTATATGTATTGATCTGGAAGCGGGCGATCGCGACTCAGTGTAAGGCGGCTCGCGTTCGGCAGACGACGATCGTCACGCGCTCAGGCAATATTTTTTGGCAGGCCAAAGGACAGGTGATCGAGTTTCTCGGCTACAGCAAGTATTGGAACAATTTGAGCGCAGATGTAGAGTTGCCATTGCTCAAATCTGGGCAGTCGTTGACCTTAAATCAGGCGACTCACGAACGCAAACAAACCCAGCCACCCCCCCGCTATAGTGAACCAAAACTGGTGCAAGTCATGGAGCGGCAAGGCATCGGTCGCCCCAGCACCTACGCGCCCACCATTCTGACGTTAAAAGAGCGACACTATGTAGATCTGACAAAGGGTGTATTGCAGCCGACCACTTTGGGAATGGAGGTCGATCGCTTTTTGCAAGATGCATTACCCGATCTGTTGGAGTCTGAGTTTACCGCGCAGATGGAGCGATCGCTGGATGACATTGCGGAGGGGAACCAAGACTGGCAGCATTTTTTGACGCAGTGGAATGAGGAATATTTTGCGCCTGCGATCGAGAACGCACAAACTGCCATCTCGAAACATGCCTCTCCATTGTCAAAGTTTACCGCTCAAAATCACGCTCAAAATCAACAGATACTACAAAAATCGAGAAGTCGCTGCCCTGAGTGTCAAAGTCCTTTGAGCAAAATTCCGAGTAAAAAATTAAAGAAAAAATATTTTCTGAAGTGTGTGGAAGGCTGCGAAGATGTGGTGTTGTTTTGGTCGGAGCAGTCAAAAAAATGGGAAAGGCCGCGATCGAAATCAACCAGCCCCTCAAAACCGCAGCTTACAGAATATTCCTGCCCCGTGTGCAAGTCACCTTTAGAGCAATATGCCTATCAAAAAGATGGGCAAAACAAAGTGCTACTGCGCTGTTCAGATCCCAAATCTCGCAGCGATTCTTTGCACAAAGAAGTCGTATATTTTCAAACAGGTCAAGGTTGGTGGAGTCCTAAGTTAGGCGATTTGTAGTTCTCTTTTTTCTAGAGATTTTTGCCGAAATTTCTGTCATCTGGTCTGGTAAGTGGCTTTGCTAATTGTGTCATGGAAAATCGACGGTGGGGCTAGCGCCCCCTACCCTAAGCCTCTGGCCAACCACGGGAGGTTGCCCCTACCTCCCATCATGTCTGATTCAGCAACGCTACAAAAGACTCTTGTCTCCGCTCAATTGAGTTGCTAGATGTTGATGCTGTTGGGGATGCGTGACGGTAGCAAGTAGGGGTAGTCGAACCCAAGATCGCGGAAGCGCTGTTGGTTGCGATCGCCGATCGTCCCCTCAATTTTTTGCAAATCTGCTTGAAACTGCTGCAACGCCTGACGATCGCCCCCATCCGTGAATCTCATCATGTCATTGCTGCCCAGATGACTATATAGAACGCCACTAAGCGCAAAGGTAAGCTCCATTTGCCCCAAGTCTTGCTCAGGTGACGGCAACAATTCTTTGAGAGTGGCGGGCACGTCGGGCTGGGTGTAGGCCGCCAGAGGAGCGTTGGGCGTGTAGCCAAAGTAGTCAAACTGGCTAAAATTGACGGCGGCATGTTGGGCGCTGCACGTAAAAATCACCTGAGTGACCACGGCGATCGCTTGCTGCAACGTCGTGATTTCTCCGGGATTTTCAACCGTCGGGAACCCTGGAACGCGAGGGAAATCGGGCAACTGGGCGATCGACAACCCTACCTGACTCGAAAGATCTGGCGGAACCCAACTGGGCGCTTGGGCAAACTCGGTTTTAGAGCGAGAATTTAAAGGTGCACCCAGTTCTGCGGCCCAATTTTGCAGGTAAGCATCTTGCTGAATGGCACGATCGTCTTCATAATATCGCTGCAAATAGGTCGTTACATACTGAGCGATCGCCTCCCACAACAGCCGCGCATCGTCTCGATAGGGATAGTCGGGCAAAAATTCTGGCTCTACTCCTCGGTCTTTGAGATCCGTGAAATAGGCATACTCTGAAAAAGTTCGCTCCCGGTAGGCACGATTCATCAAAGCTAGCGACGCTGCACGGGTAGGAGCCATCAGCGCGTCGATCGCCGCTCCTTCTCCGAGCAAAATGGCGTTGCCACGGGTGTTGATGGCTAATAAAAAGCGAAAATGAGGTTTCAATAAGCGATAGAACGGATGATTTGCAGGCAACTGCCGAGGTGTTGCGATCGCAAAAGCTTCCATTGCTAAATGGGTAAAGCACAGATGGGTCAAGAGTTCATGTTGGGTGATATCTGCCACTTGCACAAACAATTTCGATCGCATCCAGTCGTCGGCATCACCCGTAGGTGAGGCAATCTTGCCGCCAGATTCTAATTGAATCAGCAAAGGTTCTAGCCCTGCGGAGTTTTGATAGAACAGCGCTCTAGGGCTGCCCACATAGCGACCTACCTGCAAATCGGCTGGGGCAAATTGCAGAAACGGATACTCTAAACTAAATAGCCGATTTTGAGCGGCCGCCTGTTCAAGATCAATCGTCTCTCCATTGTCCAAGCGACACGATCGAGTTGCTTGCCAGCGGTGCAATTCTGACCGATCCATGACTCGCCGCAGAGACATAGGGTTGGGGCCCATGAGTCGCTGATGAGCAAAGACGCGATCGCTCAGTCCGCCATCTCGCTCGTGAATTTCGGCCATTTTGGGACGAGGGCGATCGGCTTTTTCTAGCGCCTGATAGAACTGATGAGATTGAACCTCTGGCGCACTCGTCTGGGCTGCCTTGCGGGCGGCCGTCAAGGCTTGACCCATCGATCGTCGCAGCCGCACAAAATCGACATTGAACTGCTCATTGGGTGGCAAATTGAAGTTAAATAGCCCCGATTGAAAAATCTCCAGATCGACTAATAACGTTGTCAATTGCGCCCAAGTTTCGTTGAGGGTTCGGGTTCCTGATTCCAACTGCTCTAGCACCTGTGTCCACGGTTCAGATAGCTGCCCGCGATCGGACAGAGTAGCGCGCAACTCAGACAGAATATAGCGTAGCGTGCCGTCATCACCTGTGTGTGGAAAGATACGGGCAGGGCCAGCTTGCTGAAGCTGTGTTGGGTCGTAGCGATAGTGTCCTTGCTGCTGTTGAAGGGAAGGATGGGACATAGTAGATTCTCGCAATGGTTGGGTCGAGGCGATCGTATCTCAGTTCGTTTTAATTACACCCATACGCAGAGAAGCAATTTTTTGCGATCATCTAAAAACTGGTTGTCTGCGATCGGTTTGCCATATAATGCAGAGATCTTCACTGTCTGAAGACCCGCTTCCGCAGCAAGTTTTTTTCCTCGCTCCAAAACTTGACAATAAAAAAGGGCAGACTAACTACCCTACAAAAATCAAAAACAAAAAGTAGAAATCAAAACTTGGGTGGTCATGAGCTAGAGGTTGCTTCATCTTTGGGTGGTTCTGACGCAGCTTCTGCGCTGGCTGCTTTTGCCTGGGCCCGCTCTTCTCGCTTTTTGCGATCGGCTTTGATCAAGTCTTCCATCACTAGCTGTGCCTGGGCCATTTTCTCCAGATTGCTCTGGTAAAGCTCTAGATCTTTGCGAACTTTGTCTTCTGGCAAGTTCAGGTTAGTGCAAACTTGCTTGAGTGCTTCTAGCCGCTTGGCTTCGTCTTTGAGCAAACTCGGATCAGCCGTGCCCACGAGAGTAAACATACCGATCGCAAACAGGCGGCTATATTTGAACTTGGGATTGTTGGCGATCTGCTGAACGTTTTCGAGCAGATAGGACGCTTCAGGAATGCTATGGGACGTTGAGAGCAACTGATCCCACGGATGATGGCTCGCTAGAGAAAGCAAATGCTCGGAGTCTTGACGAAACTTTTGGGGATCATTACCCAACGCCTGACAGAGGGCATTGAAAATTGGCTCTTTGTCTGATTCGGGACGGTAGCCCTGCATAAAGCGATCGAAGGACGTAACCACACCCAGGGCGTAGAGCGGGTCATAGTGGAAGTCCACATTGACGGAGTGCAAGTGCATTTCTACCATCAATTCCTCAACAACGCGGCGGTAGATGGAGTTTACCGGACGAGTATGAGTGTTGTAGAAAGCACGCTTGGTATCGGATACGGTGCGGACGTTGTTCACAGTCTGAGCCTTGTGGGTTACATTTTTCTATTCTCTCGCTTGATCGGACGTTTGCCAAGTTTTATGGCGATCTGGGGATCAATAACCACTAGACCAGGTGAAATTCTTGCATTGCGGGAAGAAAATTGCTGTTTTCGTGATTCGATCGACTGAGTTTGATCAGGGCAAATCTTTGCACAGGCGTGAGAGATGCCCATTGGGGCTGAGTAAGGATAAGTTGGAGCGCTTGCACTTGCGCCTGGACGCTTTCTGGAATGACGATCTCGTTCGTCCAATCAGGTTGGGGGTCGATGGGCAAATCGGTAGCTACTTCGCCAGTGCGCTGCAAGATCAGGCGTTGGAGGTGCGATCGATAGTCCTCAATTTCATCATTAGTCTCGCAGGGCGAATCGACCAAAATTTGGCGATCGGTTTGACTCAATTTATTCCACTGGGCGAGTTTTAACTTCACGCCACAGGTGTCTAATTTCAACCGAACTTGCATCGGAATGCAGCGCAAAGACTCGACAAAATCGGCTTCAAACTGAAAAAAATCATTCATTGCAGCGACGGATCACAATAATGAGTTGCGATGCAGCTTTTTGTTGACACTTTGAACTCTACTTTAACCCGCAGGTTTAGCGTTTGCTCGACGAATAAGCCAGTAGCCTATTGAGAGCGAAAGAACTGCAATTCCCAAGCCAATGATTTCTAGACCAGAGGTTTTAGCCAAATCTAAAATGATAATTTTACGAGCCACAGCAATGAGCGATGTGACAATCACTAATTCAACCTGAATCACATGTTTCTTCAGATAAGCAGTGATGTTTTCTAGAATTTCTAGGGCAATCAAAATGTTGAGAAACAGCCCGAATATCTTAAAAAGTGCTTCACTAAATCGCACAGAACTGGGTGAAAGGAGTTCGCGCATGATGGTTTGAATCAGAAAAAAACCCAGATCGTAGACTGCCACGATCGTCACCATCACCATAAAGATCGAAAGCACCTTTGAGATCAGACCTTCGAGGCTCTCTAACCCGTGCAGAAATTTTTGGCTTTCACCCATACCTACGATCGCTTTCAAAAGTCGTCTAAGTGGTTGCATTACATCCAATTAAAATTGCCGTATTGCAGGGAGGATACTCGCCCAAGGGGTCAGGCATCAACCCGCCAGTCTACTTTAAGACATGCAGATTTTCACAAAGAGGAATTGATATCAGTCTATGGGTTAAGCGTATCAACCACACGCTTTTGCTGAAGATTAAGTAAGAAAGCAGGATGATTTGTAAGACGCATTTCGACTGCGCTCAAGGCTCAAAGTCTTCTCTGGAGGAAGATTGAACGGAGTCGAAACCCGGCCTGTGGTTGGCTTTAATTCCACCCTGCTACTTAGTATTTGACCCGCTACTGACCCGCTACTTGTGACCCACAACTCAAAATATTAGTCTCAATCAATCATGAGTCTCAATCAATCATGAGTCTCAATCAATCAGTTCTTAGTCTCAATGAAGCAACCCAAACAACACAAACCTACCTTTAGCTTCAGACCCCAAAGAACTGTAACATCCTCACAACGGGGCTTCATTGACACTCCCTACCGCATGGCGGATGGGGATTCTTGGCTCACCGAGACCACTTAAACTAGATACCTTGCAGCGTCTAGCCCAGAGGTGGGACTCTCCCCAAGCGTTACTTCGGGTATGCCCTACCCTAGTTGCATTCT
>JAAUOZ010000360.1 GCA_012034655.1 Leptolyngbyaceae cyanobacterium CSU_1_3
AATGTGTTTAGCACCCTGAGAACAAATGATACTTTGCGAAGTCAAAGAGAAGTAATAGCAGCACAGGGCGTATTGTTAATGACATTTTTCAACTGCTAAAAATAGGACTTATCATACATATAGTGTCTCAGGGGGTGAGAGATCTAAATCTGGAGTCTGAGTAGTTACGCCATCTCTTTGACTTTGAAGCCAACTCTAAAGCGATCGCCCCCATGCAGAGGGCGATCGCTTTGTAAATTAAGCAAGCCGTGTGGAGCACCTAAGTTGCTCGGTTACGCAAACTGTAACGGTGTGCATCTTTTACTTTTGGGCGACGCATAATAAGCCATCTGTCTGGCTTAAATTCCGCCTATGCTATTGAAGGACGCTAGAACTTATCAGATTCTTTTCCTTTCTCTCTTTCTACTAATCGGGATTGGAACTAGAGATTGGACGCTGAAACCAGGAATGATCTTAGTCGCGATCGTCACTTGCCTGACCCTACAGGGAGTAATGTCTACGATCGTGAGCCTAACAACCCACTCAAAAATAAATACAGAATTCACGCTTTTAAGCAAACCTGTATTAATCAATCCTCTATCTGTCTTTCAATCTGTTGCTAGTGGGTTGATCACGGCTTTGGGGTTAAGCTTACTGCTGAGGGCAGATCACTACAGTACGATCGTGCTAGCTAGTGTAGCGGCTATTCTCAGCAAATTTTTGCTGCGAGTGGGCGAGAAACATGTTTTTAATCCCGCGAATTTTGGCATTGTGACGGTGTTGTTGCTGACTTCAGATGCTTGGGTTTCGCCGGGGCAGTGGGGCGAAGAAAGCTGGTATGCAGTGTTGTTTTTGGGCACGGGTGGATTGGTGCTCAGACGGGTAGGGCGCTGGGATACCACGATCGCCTTTCTCGCCACTTATGTCGGCTTAGAAGCTGCCCGCAACGCTTGGCTCGGCTGGACTTGGGACGTTTGGAGTCATCGACTCATGAGCGGCTCGCTGCTGATGTTTGCCCTGTTTATGGTGACAGATCCGCGTACCATTCCCAATGCGCGTATCGGGCGAGTGATTTGGGCTGTGACGATCGCCGTTCTCACATTTATACTTCGCAATCAGTTTTTTGTGTCTACTGCCGTGTTTTGGTCTCTATTTGCCCTGGCTCCTCTTAGCATTGCGTTGGATGCTATCTTTCCCGATTCTCGCTTTTCTTGGCAAAAGGAACCATCTCCTTTGACTCAGGCTGCCCCTACTATTCACACTTCATTAACTTAAGGAATTACCATGAGATTCTTACGAGTCTTGACCACGTTGCTGATTGTATGTCTAAGCTGTTTTGTTTTTGTTCCTAAAGCTTGGGCATTTTGTGGCTTTTATGTTGCCAAGGCAGATGCAAAACTGTATAACCAGGCATCACAAGTTGCGATCGCTCGCAATGGCGATCGTACCGTTTTGACGATGGCCAACGACTACCAGGGCGAAGTGAAAGACTTTGCGATCGTTGTTCCGGTTCCTGTTGTTTTGCAGAAAGAACAAGTTAAAATCAGCAATCCCAAAATTATTGAACGATTGGATGCATTTAGTGCGCCTCGACTGGTTGAATATTTCGATCCAGATCCCTGTGCTCCTGACTATCAATATGAGTCTAGAAATCGTGCCTCCGCCCCCCTGGCATCCTCACCTGCGCCATCAATGGCAGCACGTCAAGATTCTCTCGGCGTAACGGTAGAAGCCAAGTTCACCGTTGGTGAATACGACATTCTGATCCTCAGTGCCAAAGAATCAGGCGGATTGGAAACCTGGCTCGTGCAAAACGGGTATCGAATTCCCCGTGGCGCAAAGCAACTGTTGAAGCCCTACATTCGCCAAAAGCTCAAGTTCTTTGTGGCAAAAGTGAATTTAAATGAATATGACAAATCAGGCTTTCAGGCATTGCGACCGTTGCAGATTACCTATGATTCGCCTCGGTTTATGTTGCCGATTCGCCTGGGTATGATCAATGCTCAGAGTGCTCAAGATTTGATTGTTTATATTCTGTCGCCCAAGGGTCAAGCGGAAGTGACTAATTATAGAACTGTCAAAATCCCTTCTGATACTGAGATTCCGCTCTTTGTGAAGGATGAATTTAGTAGCTTCTACAAAGCCATGTTTGCCAAGAGTTACGATCGCGAAGATCAAAAAGTTGCGTTTCTAGAATATGCCTGGAATATGAGCAACTGTGACCCTTGCTCTGCTGACCCTTTAAGCCCTGAAGAGTTGAAACAAGCCGGAGTGTTTTGGCTCGACGGCAGCAATCTCCCGCCGATGCCACGGGGCTTTCGTCGTCCAGTTTTCAACTCTAGTGTGTTCATCACTCGCTTGCATGTACGCTATACCCGCAACAAATTCCCTGAAGATTTGATGTTTCAAGACACCAACAATCAGGAGACTTTTCAGGGGCGCTATGTGTTGCGTCACCCCTTTGGTGGTGAGATGAAATGTGCAGCAGGCAACCGCTATCGACGATCGCTGCGTCAACGCTTTGATCAACAGGCACAAAATCTCGCCCGGCTCACAGGTTGGAAGATTGACGACATTCGCAAAAAGCAGCCCCCACTGCAAAGCCAGCGCCCTTGGTGGCAAGAAGCCTGGATGGCGATCGTGGGCTAAGTTGAGATATTAGGAGATGCGGTTGCAGACTTCTAGGATGGCGTTAATTAACCCATCGGGCTCCACAGGTTTTGAGAGGTGAAGTTGAAACCCTGCGGCGAGTGCCTGCTGCCGATCAACTTCTCCAGCGTAGGCAGTCAGAGCGATCGCAGGAATTTGCGTCACCTGCGATCGTAGGTGACGCAACAGCATATAGCCATCCATTTCTGGCATTCCGACATCGCTCAATAGCACTGCAAACCTGTTCTGAGTGAGCAATTTTAGCGCTTCGTCCGCGGAGGCAGCCTGGGTCACAGTTGCCCCCTCTTGCTCTACGACAAACGCCACAAACTCCCGTGAATCTGGGTCATCATCTACTACGAGAATCTTCAGGCCTGACAGAGAAGGAGTCACGGGCAAGGGCAAGTGAAGGTGTTTTTGGCTGACGTGGGTTTGCACCAGTGGTAGAGAAACCGTGAAAGTTGCGCCCTGCCCCTCACCTGGGCTGTTTGCCAAAATTGTACCCCCGTGCAGTTCGACGAGTTGACGGACGATCGCCAGCCCCAGCCCCAGCCCACCAAACCGACGAGTTGTAGCGCTGTCAGCCTGCCGAAAATAGTCAAACACATAGGGCAAAAAATCGGCGCTGATGCCTTGCCCTGTGTCGCTGACTCGAATCTGAGCATGGGAACCCGTGCAGATCAGATGAATTTCGACTCGACCTCCTTCTGGTGTGAACTTGACCGCGTTGGCGAGAAGATTCCAGATGATTTGCTGGAGACGGGCCGGGTCGCCGATCACCACGGGCTGAGGAAGGGGACGATCGCTGGGTTGAAGGTCAAACTTCAGGGAGATCGCTTTGGCTTCGCTGGACAAGCGAACCGTTTCGATCGCGGCAGAAATAGGAGTGACTAAGTTGACGGGTGAAGTGGTCAGCGTGAGCTTGCCGCGTAGAATGCGAGACACATCAAGTAGGTCTTCGATTAGCTGCGCCTGAAGCCTGGCATTTCGCTCGATAATTGCCAGCGCTTCGGTTGTTTTGCTTCGTTAAACTTTGCGAGTTTGCAGCAGTTTTGACCAGCCCAAAATCGGATTGAGCGGCGATCGCAATTCGTGGGACAGCACTGCCAGAAACTCGTCTTTGATGCGATTGGTGGTTTCTGCTTGCTCTCGTGCAGACTGTTCTAGTTTGAGGCTGCGATCTCGCTCAGATTCAAGCCGATGGCGATCGCTCACATCCAACACCAGCGATAAAATCGAGACCAAATTTCCTGATTCATCCGTCAAAGAAGAGTTATACCGGGTGCGACCTCTATTTGATACCTTTAGAGCGCCATGGAGAAACCGTATTGATTCAGCTTATTCCAGAATTGATTCCAACGAGTTGAGGTTAAGACCAAGGCTCTCAAACTCAGAATCGCGGTAGCTCCTTTCTCCTTCCAACGCATCCCGGAACCACATAAGCGTTGCTTAATCACTGTCTTGCAGGCAGCTTCCGTCACGCCAGAACCAATCGGATAGTTTCTGCTTCGATAAAGGGCATAGTTCATCTGATGATGATGATTTTGGAAGTAGGTCACGGCTGCTGCCAAGTTGTCCTGAATCGTCTTCGAGTGTTCTGAGGATTGGGGTGCGACCTCCATCCGATACATTAAGCAAAACAAACAACCTTTTGCTCCATAAGGGTTTTGAGTGTCTGTAAAATCGATCAATGAATAATTCAAAAAAACTGTTATGAAATCGTTCAAAAGCTTTGCTAGTAATGGACTT
>JAAUOZ010000361.1 GCA_012034655.1 Leptolyngbyaceae cyanobacterium CSU_1_3
CATCCCTACTACTGGTCGCCGTTTATTCTAATTGGCAACGGCTTGTAACAATGGTTCGGACAAAAATTTGAGCAGGTTTTAGACCTCAAACCCTGATTCAGCCGTGAGCAGGATATTATTTTCAAAGTTAGCGCTACACCTGACTTTGAAAAAATAGCTCAATTCTGAAACTGTAGAGCCTATAAGCCTTTTGAAATCGTTCAAAAAAATGTCCGAAGTATTGTTGTAAGAAATGTGTCAACTAACTCGACCGACTTGGCCAATCATCAGGCAAAATAGAAGCAACCCCTCCCTGCTGTTTGCGATGCCCCTGCGCTTTCCCCACACCAATCCGCCCCTTTCGCCCAGACAGACCTTACCTACAATGTATGATCTGCCCAGTGAAGACCCAGAGGAACCCGGTTTGCCTGACGAATTTCATGACCTCCAGCCCCAACTTTTGAGCCGCACTCTACGACTGAGTGACTATGCCAGCGATCGCTACTTCACAGGCACTGATCTCAACCTCTACTACGATGTCAATCATACGCTGTGGCACAAACGCCCAGATTGGTTTCTCGTGCTGGATGTGCCTCGACTCTATGAAGAAACTGATTTGCGTAACAGCTACGTCGTGTGGCAAGAAGGCGTGAATCCGTTTGTCGTCGTCGAACTTCTCTCACCAGGGACGGAAAAAGAAGACCTGGGCGAAAATGCTGTCTTAGAGACAGAGACTCCTTCAGAAAACGGTCAGACTACCAAAGAACTGCCACCGGGCAAGTGGGAGGTTTACGAGAAGATTCTGAGAGTTCCCTACTACATTGTGTTCAGCCGATATACAAACCAGGTGCGCTTTTTTCATCTGGTCGGTGGACACTACCAGGAGCAAGGTCTTGACGCAGATAACCCTCGCCTTTGGATTGATGAATTGAATCTAGGATTGGGTCTCTGGCAGGGCGAGTTTGAGGGAATTACGCGCACCTGGTTGCGGTGGTACGATCGTCAGGGTAATTGGACTTTCACCGATGCCGAGCAAGCACAGCAACGAGCCGAACAAGCAGAAACTCAGTTACAGCAAGTGGTTCTGAATCTGCTGCAAACTGGAATGTCGATCGAGCAAGTTACCCAACTCACAGGTTTATCAGAGCAACAGATACGCCAATTCACGCTCTAGTCAGTGGGCTGTTGGAATTTGCTAATCGATGATTGCTTGTACGGTGGCGATCGGTAATCCCAAGGAGTCAGCCACTTGCTCAATACTTAGCCCGATCGCCAACAATCGAGGCACGGCTTCTCGAATGGTTTGTTCTGCCTGCTCTGCACGAAGTCGCTCTTGTTCTGCGCGAAATCGTTCTTGTTCTGCGCGAAATCGTTCTTGTTCTGCGCGAAATCGTTCTTGTTCTGCGCGAAATCGCTCTTGTTCTGCTTGCTGTTCTAATGCGACAGAACTCAAAAATCGTCGCCCATCGGGACGACACAACACTAACTCTGTTCCCGGTTGCCACTCAAACCGAATGCCCAAACGCGGACTGACCCACCCAGAAATCGGTTGAATCGCTACCAGGGATGCCCCGCGCCGCTGCCAGCCCTTTAGGGTGAAGGTCTCCGGGTCGTAAATATAATATTCCTCTACGCCGTAGCGATCGTAGAACTGAAACTTAAATTCCATTGCCTCTAGCCCTTCGCGGGTTTTGTTGCTGGCAGACAGAATCTCAAACACGACTTGGGCGGGTGTATTGTTCTCTTTCCATTGCTGGTACGATCGCCGCATTCCTTTGGGTCTGCCAAATACCACCATCACATCGGGAACTTGCTGCGGCACAGGGGGAGCTTCGACTTTGACGGGATACCAGAACAGGTCGGCGGCGATAAATACGTCGGGTTGGTTGGCAAAGAGGATTTCGAGGTTTTCTTTGATGATGACAACCCAACGGTATTGCTCGGTGCTTTCTGCCATTGGCTTGCCGTCGCTTTCGGGGTAGAGAAGGTTGTCGTCGAGGTCAAGCGAGGTGGTCATGGCTAGAACCTGCTGCGTAGGGTGAGAAGGACGATCGCAGTTGATATCCCTGCATTATATCGCTGAGGCATTAGAAGCAGAAGGCACGATTCTTAACAATATTGGATTAGTGTTGTCAAAGGCTAGGACAATGCCCTAAAGCTTTAGAGTTTTTCCAATAGGCTTTAGCAATTAGCAAAGCAGTGGGCGATCGTGAACATTGCAGAACAGAAGAGCTTAGGGAATGCTTTGCTGTAGACTCGTCACGCTGGTCGGAAATATCTATGAGGGATGAGGGATGAGGGATGAAGGTGAGCTTTAGTAGCATAGATATTGCTGTATTGGTGATTGGTCGTTGGTCGTTGGTTTTGCATAACTTCTGTGGGTGGAGAGCGATAGATGAGTAGTTCGATTCACTGAGTTTTTCTGGAGTAGCTATGTCTCTTACGATCGCTCGAAAGCTCTGGGTTCTTCTAGTTCTGGTTAGCGTGGTTGCAGTCGGCGGTTTGGGGTATCGCTGGATCAATCAACCGCTGGACAATGAGGGAGATTATCAACAATCGTTGAAGGTGTTGTTTCAAATCACTGATTCAGGGTTGCGATCGATTGAGTATAAGCGTCACAAACCTGCTGGGTCGTGAAATAGGTTTGTTGCGGGACGATCGCTGATTTTACGGCGGAATGATGACCACTCAAGAATTAGACTTCCTGCGCGAATCATAGATGCTGAATATAGTCAGACAGGGTTGTATTGATTAAAGTCTGATAGTCTTGATTGTCTGCTTTACGTTTGAAATATTCAATGACAGAAGCGTCAAGCAGAACCACTGATTGTTGAGTCCGATTTACCGGAACCCCACCAACTCGCGAAACTGCCTGTGCCATTTGAGTTTCAGTGACTTCAGGAATATCTGACATTGCATGAGTTCTATCCCAATCCGTTTGAGAGGCTTTGGAAGAAGATGAGTTGTTCACGTTTTCTCTTCGCATTGATATGACACGAATTTCACTGTTTGATTCTGTATGGACGATTTTGATTGGCGTTTGTTCTCATCTCAAGTAAATTGCATAGCCTTGCTGTATCAATCTAACGGTGCGATGGGCTAAGATCAAAAGTGACCTTTAGAAGCTCTTTATGTTAAATCATGCAGATTAAAGTTGACATTCCCGATGAGTTAGCGCTTCGTCTGAGTCTGCTCCAAGACCAGTTGCCTCAGATTTTAGAATTGGGATTGCGAGAATGGAACGCAATGGAGCAATCCGGGTTTTCTGGGCTAGCAGAGGTATTGGAATTTTTGGCAAATCTGCCAACTTCAGAGGAGATTTTGGCATTGAAGCCGTCTGAGGCGCTACAACAGCAAGTTGAACAATTGCTTGAGAAGAATAGAACAGTTGGATTAACGTCTGACGAAGCGCGATCGTGGCAGCAATATGAGTATATTGAACATTTAGTGCGAATGGCGAAAGCGAAAGCATTGCTTAGGCTAAAGGCGCTGTAGGGGATGAGCAAGACCTACATTTCTGCTGCCTTGAGACGGTTAGTTCGCGATCGCGCTGCTGATGCGTGTGAGTATGCTTGATCCCTGAAATTTCCGGTTGCAAGGCGTGACCTCCTGCCGCATTTACATAGCGAAATAACTTCAACATATGTTTACGTTCTTCTTCGGAATGTTTGTACAGGAAATCTGAGGAAACGTTGTAACCCTGGGTATCACACCAGGAAGCCATTGAAAGATAGGCAGCGGAGGATTTTCCCTCCATGACGATTTGTTTATTCAGCAACGCCTCAATTTCTGACGTGATCGAGCGGGTCGGGGTGATGGTCTGCTTTTTCATGGCCTTAAGATTTATATGGTCGAAGATACTTAAATGGCTTCAAAATTGGCCTTATCGTGCCTTAAATTTATTTGGATTAATTCTAAATAAGGGATAGGTTTGCGATATACAACTGATCTATGCGTTACCTCCGATCTCTGGAATCACCGCTTTTTGTCATGTTTTGGGTTTTTTCTCGTGCGTTTGCGCAATTGTCAGGATGTCCGCCATGGCTCCGGAATTGCCGCGCCAAGTTGGACGGCTGCGATAATCCTATTGCTGCCGGATGTGAAATCACCGTGATGTGTTTTATCGGTTCGGTAAAATTAAAAGTGATCCCGCGTTGTGATAAAGATACTGCTGGCCGATAGTCAGGTACTTACCGCTGCGGTCTCAAAAGACATTCTGAGTGAAAAAACAGACCTCCTGCTTTCTGGTGAGGTATCGACTCAAGATCACCTTGAAGAACTCATGACCAGGCATAAAGCCGGATCTTCTTATTGTGGATTACAATATACCCGGCTATATATCACCCCGGTGTTCTTCCAGGTCTTCGTATCGACTTCCCTCAGA
>JAAUOZ010000362.1 GCA_012034655.1 Leptolyngbyaceae cyanobacterium CSU_1_3
ACGCGTGTTGTCGATCATCAGGAATCGCATTGATTATGACTATACCATCGACGATCTTGCCTGGGGTCGTATACGCAGTGAGCCACGTATCGTCTAAGCAATATCTACTGGGGATTCGACCAGACTTCAACCGCTCGCTATCGCGTCAACTTTATCACTGCACCTCGTTCGCAAGTCGATGCACAATGGGAATATCAGACCAAAAATGGTGTCGGGGGTGCCTTAAACCCTTATGACCTTTACCGCGAGGTGACACCGCATGAGAAATATCAACTCAATACCCTGTATGTTCAGAGTAATCGGGCGGGCACTTGGGAAACGATAAGCGAGTATCGCCTTACTTACAAGACACCGGAAACGAGTCGTACCTCCGACTCAATCGATTCCACGACCCAACGGCAATTGACCCTGTATTCCGTGCAACGCTTCAATAATGATGCAAGTAACCAAATTCCTGCCACCATTTTCGAGTACGGCGAATCTGTTGGCACTGCACCGTTTTACCATCCTGCGTGGAATCGCCTAACCAAGGTGGAGAATGGTCAGGGTGGGCGGGTCACCTTTACCTATGCCAATACGTTTGCAGCCTGCCGGTTTAACGAATGATGAGTACCTTAACTATAGCCGGGTGACCCAGGTATTGCGTGAAGATATTGCTGGTAAAGCTTATAGCTGGACTTTTGCATATTTTCGGCACACAGCCTCGATTCAGCATTGGAACGCCAAAAAAAGGCAGACTCTGCCTAGGGTAAGGCCAACTGCTGTTTGATGTCGACCAATGAGACGCCTTCCTTACTGCGTTCAATCGCCCACGCGAGGGTTTTGGCCAAGGTCTCACGGACGATCAGCCGACACGATTCGCCAATGGTCGTCAGGCGAATATGCGCCCAATCCATCGCTCGGTCATGCCGCACATGGCGCATCACCGCGGTGTACCCCAGGAAGACGAGATACATGTGCCGGGTCTGGCCCACACCACTCCTGAGTTGACACTCGCCCATGCCCAAATGTTGCTTGCCGTCGCGGTGAAAGGGTTCGGTTCCGGTCCAGCGTCGTTTATAGGCCTTCACCATGCGATGTGCTTCCCAATAGGTGCGGTTCGTAATCAGGATTTTGCGGGGCTGTTTGGCATCCGCTCCGGCCAGAGGACGAGGATGCGAAGTGGGTGATCGACCTTTGGGATGCGAATGGTCGTGGTGTAATACCACTGGGTATGCCCTGCAACCGTAAACTTGGTGCGGAGGCATGGTAACAGACGCTGGGCAACCCACGCGTTGGCGACCCATTCCTGTCCCTGCACGACGATCTTCCGGTTGGCCTTCAGGTCGCCGACGTAGGCGCGCCCCGCCGTATGGATGTGATTGAGCACATTGGCGTGGGTGAAATAGCTATCGAAGGTGAAATCGCCCGGGATGTCCTGGGCAATCACCCAATCGATCAACTCGATACAGAGATCGGTATGATCACGAAAGGGATGGTCGGCATCACACTGATCCTTTTTCCGGAAACGGCGGAAGTCGAGCGGATAGTGCCGCCCGTTGGGCAGGACATAGTTGGCAATCAGATAATCGTGGGCAATCAGATAGCGCTGATCCGCATGATCCCAGAACACTCCCGCATCCTCAATCAGCTTCCCATCGTGGTCAACTAAGGTATTGTCGATTGCAATCGTGCCATCCTGGCGATAGCGCGTCAACGGGTCATCTTGGTGCCACTCCAAGCGATGAAGGTTGACGCGCTGCACATCCCATGGGGCTTCGGTTATCCAGCGGTTGAGGCAACTTTGGTCGGTGGTGGCGGCAAATGCACGGGTAATCCCACTCACCGTTTTCGATTCGGCAATCAGCAAGCCCGTCAGATATTCGGCGAAATGCTGGCGCGAGGGTTCATTGGGGAATAAGTCCGCAAACTGGACGAGAACCTCTTCAACGACGGTGGGAATCGCAACAATTGCTGGCATCGCACCCTCCCGTTGCAATCGGATTCACCAGAAGAATCATACCGCGACCCGCGATTCGCCGCAAATTTGCAAAAGTCCAGTTACATCTCGAAAGAAATGAAAGTCAAAAAGTCTATCATCATGCACAAGCTGCGCGATCATACGCGGTATGTGATGGCTCGCCCTATTGCTATAAAGCTGCATTAGAGCAAGCTGAAGAACTCTTAGCTAGATTGCAAAATTGATCGCATGGGTCAAGCTGCGTATTAGATTCGGTTGCATGGCAGTCAGGAAACAGCAACCTCATTTTCCGTTTGCGCTTGCAGCCAGCGCACGATGGATCATTTTTTCAATGTCCGCGTGTGCATTCACCCACATCAAATGCACTTCAGGATGTTGATTATTAAAGACACGAAATACTTCATCAGCAAATGCTTGACCTATAGTCGTCACATCATGAAAATCCAACACAACTTCTTTGAACTTCTCAAAATCGCGCCAGTAATCGCCGTGCTTGTGAACGCGAAACAAGGTTTTCATCGCCATACTTGGTAAGTACAACCGGAACAATTGTACGATCAAAGCTATAGTCGAGCTCCTCTGAGGCAAAGCCATCAAACAACGCTTGGAGTGAGCGGGTTGATTGAGGATCAATCTGTAATGTGACCATGGTACCAGGAACTGCACTATGTGAATCTAATAACCAATCTTCACTTTCAGCATGATGCAAAAAAAATACGTTTCCTGAAAGGATCGTAAACTGATCGCATGCACGACTTACGAAAAAAATACCTTCACCGCTATGACGCGATGGATCAGTTGTCAGTTTACCCTTCGATAGTTCAAGAATAGCGTGGCGCTCGTCTTCCAATGCTAAATCACGCTGTAATTTCTGAAAGATACCAATCCCATCATCAATAATGCGCATTTCTAACAATGCCGGACGTACAAGAACTGTAATCGTTGTTCCTTCGGAGTGCTCAATTGCATTATTCATAATTTCTGTAAATCCATATTCAGAAATACGAAGTGCTTGTGCGGAGATGTTAGTCAACAATGGACGCACATCTTCGCGCCAAACTCGATCTTCGGCTAAAGCGGGAGAAATTGGATAACTCAGCCAGACATCACGTGACGTTGACAAAGAATATGATTTATTTCGTGTCGCCCCTTCGGCCAATAACGTGCCATCTTCGACTAATTTTCGTAAGTGCTTACCTACTGCTTGCCGCGAGATACCAAAGTGAGCAGCAGTTATTTTTGCAATATCTTGCGGATGTTCCGCAACCATTTGTCGAATAAATGCTCTGATCGTATCAGACATAAACCCTCCTTAGCAGATGATACGGTGATATAAACCATTTAAAGACAAATGTAAACCTAAAAACACTCTAGGTGGTTTACAAATTGGCGTTCGGTTGGCCAACACGTACTCATGATCGACTTCGGGCTTTGTGGATCGTGGTATAGTGCTACCATCAGAGAACATAAAAATCCCTTAAGGATAGTAAATCGACGTGGCAAAAATCCTCGAAATCCAACTGCCAGCCAACCTCCGCGAGCGCCTTGCCCAAGGCCACCCCTGGGTATACCGTAACCATGTACCAGCGGGGATACGCCTTGAAACTGGCGATTGGGTGCGTGTGTACTGCGGTTCCTGGAGCGCCTATGCCATCTGGGATGACGAAGGCCCAATTGCACTACGAATCTATTCGGAACGGCAGCTACCCGATCCCGAATGGCTACTTGAGCGGGTACGCGATGCCTGGCAACTCCGCGCTCCATTGCGTGCGGCGGGCTGCACTGCCTATCGCTGGCTGTTTGGTGAAGGCGATGGGCTGCCTGGCCTGACGGTAGATCGCTATGGTGAATATGCAATTGCCCAGGCATATAGCGCGGCCACCAAAACACTGCTACCGTACCTCGCGGATGCATTGTGTGAGTGCGATCAATCGTTGCGTGGTGTTGTGCGCCGTACCAGTGACGAGAATCAGGAAACCACACGGCAAATCGAAGTGCTTGCAGGCCAGGCTCCACCCAAGCAGGTAGTTATTGAAGAATATGGGCTGCGCTTTGGTGTCGATCTGGCACTTGGCCAGAAAACCGGCTTGTTTCTCGATCAACGTGAGAATCGCCGGGTGGTGGAGGGGTTGAGCGCTGAACGAGAGGTGCTCAATTGCTTTGCCTACACCGGTGGGTTTTCGCTGTATGCGCTCCGTGGTGGTGCCACCGCCGTTACGAGTGTCGATATTGGTAAAGGCCTCGCTGAGGCAACTGAGAATAATATTGCTCTCAGCGGGTTAGATACCACACGGCAAGAATTCGTTACCGCCGATTGTTTTGATTCGCGACGAAATCGGAATCGTGCAGGTGTCTGATGGTCATCACCGACTGTCAGCCATCTGGCTTTCGGGCCGAAACG
>JAAUOZ010000363.1 GCA_012034655.1 Leptolyngbyaceae cyanobacterium CSU_1_3
CGTGTGCTACGGTTCCGCTTCTCTCGTTTAAAGGGCGTTGACGATCGCCTTGATGAGGCGTTTTTTGTCTCTGGATAATGTCAAGATTTTGAAGGGCGATCGCAGTTCCATCGGCGATCGCGTTTTCATGGGAATAATGGGGGTTAGAGGTCAGGTGTGAGTGGATGCCCAAGAAAATTAGGCAAATCAAGAAGCTGCTCTCGAAAGCGGGTTATGAATGGCGACCGGGAAAGGGGAGTCATCAGGTTTGGACTCATCCACTGCTGGAGGACGCGATCGTCATTGCTCGAAAGGATGGTGATGATGCACCCGTTGTATTTGGAAAAGCAGGCTGAGGATGCGTTGAACCGATTGGAAGCGATGCAGGAGGAAGAGGAATGAAGCCGTACAGCATGACGATTGAATGGTCTGAGGATGACCAATTGTTTTTGGTGACGATTCCAGAGTTTGTAGGACGGGTTGCAATGCCTTGCACAGATGGCAAAACCTATGAGGAAGCAGCAAGGCATGGTCAGGAAGTGGTAGAGACGTTTCTAGAAATTTGGCGGCAGGAAGGAAAGCCGTTCCTGAACCTCGGTTGTTCGTGCCGCAGGTGGCATAGTTAATTTCTTCGATCGACAAAAGTCGTTAAAAACAAAAGTCAAACTCCGCGATCGCACTCTCCAGCCGGGGAAGCGACCCTTGCGGTCTCTGCGAAGCAGCGCGCTTTTTTATCGGCGATAAACAGGTTCGCAGTTCCATCGGCGATCGCGCTTTCATGGGGATAATGGGGGTTAGAGGTCAGGTGTGAGTGGATGCCCAAAAAGGTTAGAGAGTTGAAAAAACTGGTGAAGAAGGCAGGGTACGTTTACCAGCCCGATCGTGGGAAAGGGAGCCATACGTTTTGGGAACATCCCTTACTGCCCGATCGACCGTTGTGCATCCCTGGTAAAGATGGGGACGATGCCCCGAAATACCTTGAGAAAGAGATTGACCTTGCATTGAGGAAGTTGGAGGAGCTTGAGAGCCAGGAGGATGAGGAATGAAATCGCGGTACAGCATGGTTATTCAGTGGTCGGATGAGGATGAGCTATATTTGGTGCATTTGCCTGAGTTTCCGTGGCAGCACTTTGTCACGCACGGCAAGACCTATGAGGAAGCTGCTAAGCAGGGAGAGGAAGTGCTGGAAACGTTCATTGAGATGTTTCAAGAGGAAGGAAAGTCTCTGCCTGAGCCGATCGCTTACCCTGAGAAACCTCTAAAGGTTGCGTAGTGACATAGAAATCTCCGATCGTTAAAAACAAAAGTCAAATTCCGCGATCGCATTCTCCAGCCGGGGAAGCGACCCTTGCGGTCTCTGCGAAGCAGCGCGCTTTTTCATGGAGATAATGGAGTCAGTGAACGAGGGATAAGGATGTTCAGCATTGAGCTTGAGCGGGAAGATGATCAGCGCTGGATTGCTGAGGTGGCAGACCTACCAGGTGTGCTGGCCTATGGGCAGACGAAGGAGGAGGCGATCGCCCATGCCAAAGCCTTAGCGCTGCGAGTGCTGGCTGATCGGATTGAGCATGGTGAATCGGTTCCTGAATCCATTTCGTTTGTTGCAGCATGAGTCAGTGGTCATCAACGAAGGCTAGAAAGGTTCTAGCGGCGCTGCTGCGAATCGGTTGGAGTGTGAAGCGTCAGGTTGGCTCACACCAGGTTCTAGAGCGTGAGGGATGGGAGGATTACGTTTTTGCATTTCATGATGGAACCGAGATTGGCCCCAAGATGCTGGCAAGGGTTGCCAACAAGACAGGGTTAGAGCCTGATGATTTGTAGGCATTAGTCATCTCCGATCGATAAAAAGTCGTTAAAAACAAAAGCCAAACTCCGCGATCGCACTCTCCAGCCGGGGAAGCGACCCTTGCGGTATCTGCGAAGCAGCGCGCTTTTTCATTCAAAAAAATCGCCGTGAAAGCTTGGCTCTGGCTCTAGTTCTAAAAGAACTGCTTTCTGTCGGTGGTGCGGAAGCATCGCAAACAGCATGAGGATTTGAACCTCGACAGCCTGCTTGGTGTCATCAGTCGTTTGGTCTTGGGTCATAGGTCAGCCTCCGGAGTGGAAGGGTCGATCGCGAATCAAAGAGGTATAGATAAACCCCTCTGATGGCGCATTCCCGTGGATCATGTTGGATAGCCGCACGGGGAAGAACGACAAATCTAACCCCATGCAGCTAAGTCACCAGCGTAAGCAGGCTTACGGTAGGCTTTAACAAGAATACCGTATGTCGATTTACGCGTAAGCACACATACGATAAAATGACTGATGAAGAGGTTAAATCGCCACTTGTGGAACTTAGAAAACGAGCAGGAGTAACTCAAAAAGCTGTAGCAGATGCCCTTGGAGTGACTGACCACACGGTTAGGAACTGGGAAAAGGGCAGAGAAGAACCGAGACTTTTCATCTGGCAAGTCAAAGCGCTTTGTAACCTGCTGCATTGCGAACTTGAGGAATTGCCTGATCACTTCAAATCCGCAAACAAAAGCGCTGAAGCATGAGCCATTCACACTTCAGCGTTGGTTAGTAGCGATCTATTGAAGGTAGAGAAAGCTTTTAAGTCAGGGCCTATTTCACCCTGACTAGTCCCGTCAAAAGGACATCCCGATCATGGCAGACAATGAAGATACCCATCACACAACCCGTCAAAAATGGATATCACACAACTCATCTTGAATGAACTGCTTGAAGAACTTAAACAGACACCAGAGCAAGTGCAGTATGAGGTTTTAGACTTTGTGCTATTCCTCAATCACCGCCGACAACAAGAACAACCCGAAGTGGACTCAGAGTCGGTAGAAGATAAAGCTCTCCACTTCATTGAATTCGTCAATCATCAGCGACAGCAGGAAGAAATCGAACTGCAAGAAGACCTTGAAGCCCTTCGCGCCGCGCGTGAAGAAATCAAACGAGAAGGCACTATTCCTTGGGATCAGATCAAGCGAGAGCTAGAGCTACCCCAATGACTTATCAGGCCGAGTTCTCTTCATCCGCCCGACGGCAACTTAAAAAGTTGCCCTCAGACATCCAACTTGAGATTCGAGAGGCTGTTGACTGCCTCTCCACCACACCTAGACCAATGGGTGTGAAAAAAATGTCAGGAGAAGATGCCTACCGCATTCGCGTTCGTGACTACCGAATCATCTACGAGATTTACGACGAAGTTCTCATCGTAATCATTGTCGCTGTTGGTCATCGTCGCGACGTGTACCGCTAGAAGCTCAAAACCAGGGCCAGAGATTCCCGCCTCTCCCTGGATTGCTCTACAGACTGTAAACCTCACCTGTAGAGACTCTAAATTATGTCCACTATCCGATTCTTTGTTCAAGCCAAAGGTCGATCGCTTCCCCGACTGGAGGTGATCGACCTTTTTTGCACTTCTGAGAATGTTCTGAGAAGTCTAAGAATGGAGAAACAACCATGAAAAATGCAGCTTGGGAGCAGGGTTGGGGGATGAGGACGAAGATCTCGGCATTACTCAATCCACGCTGCTTGGCAAGTGGGTCATAGGGTGTTTGGGTCACGGCCTCAAATTTGGGCATCGCGGATGAGGTGGTTCTCACTCTCCTAACATGAGTGTTACTCTTTGCTCAAAATAAATTACTCAAAAAAATTAGCTTGAGTGATATGAAAGTCGATCGGCGTGGGCAAGTTAGATTCAGGCGTTAGAAATTCACCAATCCGCACCTTTAAGGAGACATCTCTCAATGAAATCTGAACTCAAAGCAAAGTTTTTGCAACACCTCGCAGCTAAGAAGAAAGACCAGGGTTTCACCCTGATTGAGTTGCTGGTTGTCATCATCATTATTGGTATTTTGTCTGCCATCGCGCTGCCTTCTTTCTTGAACCAGGCCAACAAAGCCAAGCAATCTGAAGCCAGACAATACGTGGGCACCCTCAATCGCACCCAACAAGCTTATTTCTTAGAAAACAGCACCTTTGCAACTAGCATCACCAGCTTGGCTAAACCCGTCAAAGGTGACACTACTAACTACCGTTACGCAGATAATGGCGATAAGTTTACTGTTAACAACTTCAAAGCAACTAATGAGAACGTTATCATTTACGGTACGTCCTTGAAAGCAGCCCTGAAGTCCTACGTTGGCATGGTGGCAGTTGCTCAAGCCGATCCCACTACGAGCGAAGCAACGACTCTGGCTGTTCTGTGCGAAAGCAAGAACCCCACAACCAATAACGCAACGACACCAACTCTGAGCGCGACTGAGCTGAAATGTACAGAACCCGACACAATCCCTCTTGGAAAGTAGTTTAATCTCGGTTTCATTTCAACTCAGAGCTTAATATCTAGTCAAGAGTAGGTAGATTT
>JAAUOZ010000364.1 GCA_012034655.1 Leptolyngbyaceae cyanobacterium CSU_1_3
AGTCATCGACGGAGCAGAACAGTTCTTCTAAACTAAACAGGGGGGCAAACTGGGCGTGATTTTTAGTATTTTCAGCCTATCGGGTTTGCCCCTTTCTTGCCTCAATCCTTATCCCGAACTGACGTTAAATAGGTTTCTAACCACACTTCAAAGACGCTCCGGTTACAAGAGCCTTCGATCGTAAACGGCGCAATCATTTCTTGATCTCGATAGCCAGCAATCATATTAACCCGCCCCTGCCGTCGCCCCGATTTGAGGTCATAGAAGCGTTCCCCTACAGGAGCGTAGCCGTAGCCGTAGTGATCACGCTCATCCATCCCGGACTCATCAACATAGACCAGGTGAGAAGCTTTCGGGTCTTTCAATAAGGCTAAAAATGCCGCTCGTTTGACTTCATCGCGTTGGCTATAACCGGAGGTCTTTTTTTTCGCGTGTATTGAATCTTCTGGAGTGCCCTGGAGATGGTGCGTTGGCTAATGTCTCCATCCCACAGTTGCGCTATTTCACTCTGCGTTTTATCTCCATGCTCTTTGACAAACACCTCAAACTTCTGCCAATCGGTGATTTTCGTTGTCGGTTGGACACCCCCTTGATGGGCAGTAGCTGCCAACGTTCCAGTAGTGGCTTTGCGCTGCAACCACCAGTCAATCGTATTGCGACTGATATTAAAGAGTTGGCTAGCCTCGATCTTCTTGAGTCCGTCTAGCTCGATCGCACGGATCACGGCTTGTCGAAAATCTTCACTGTAGGGTTGAGCCATAGAAATGGGGAAAATGCAATATGAATACCTCTAGTCTATGTCCTAATAAGGTTGGCTATAGCTATACCTTATCGCGAAGGATAGAGTTCAGGATAACAAATGCAGGATTAGGCAAGAATTGAGCAGGTTCAGATTACCGCTGCTAGATCTGACTCTTTTAGAGTGAGGATGTAGTGGATATGAACTTGCAGATCCGGTCTTATGATAACTAATGAGAACAATGCAACCGAAGAAAAGATTGTCCTAATTACAGGTGCGAGTAGCGGGATCGGTAAAGCGACGGCACTTCTACTTGCTAAAAAGGCGCTCACGTTGTTTTGGGCGCACGGCGCACAGAGCAATTAGAAGCGATCGCGTCTGATATCCAGGCTGAAGGTGGCTCTGTTGCATATCGCACCCTTGATGTGACTAACCTCGAACAGATGCAGGCTTTTGTGAACTTTGCCCAAGAGAAGTTTGGGCGCATTGATGCGATCGTGAACAATGCGGGTGTAATGCCGCTCTCAAAACTGGAGGTGCTGAAGATTGAGGAATGGAATCGGATGATTGACGTGAACATCCGGGGTGTTTTACATGGCATCGCGGCTGGACTACCGTTGATGCAGCAACAGGGTTGGGGACAGTTCATTAATCTCTCCTCGATTGCTGGACATGCGGTTTACCCGACTGCTGCGGTTTACTGTGCCACAAAGTTTGCCGTGATTGCCATTTCGGAAGGGCTACGCCAGGAAGTGAGTAACATCCGAGTGACGGTGATTTCGCCAGGAGTAACCGAGTCAGAACTGGCGGATAGTATTTCAGATGACACGGCTCAGCAGGGAATGCAAGATTTTCGACGGATTGCTATTCCACCAGAGGCGATCGCCAGGGCAATCACATTTGCGATCGAACAGCCGAATGATGTCGATGTCAGCGAAATTATTGTTCGTCCTACTGCTAGCCCTTATTGATTACCACCGAGGGTTACAAATCCGATGTCTCAAATCAGCAATCTAACAAATCAAAACTAGCAAATATGCTGCTCAAGGAGATTTCATCGTGAAATTTAGTCCTGTTCTTGCAGTGGTACTCGCTTTTACCCTTGCAATTGTCCTCGCTTGCTCGCCGATCTCTGCTTCAGCTACTGGGATCAGCAAGTCTGACATAGAAGCCATTAACGCTGCTCGCACTGCCCGATCTACGGCGATCGCCAACAGAGACGCTGCTGCCGCTGCTGCTGTAGCTACGGAGGACGGAGTAATCCTGCCGCCCAATCTGCCACCGCGACAGGGGCAAGCTGCTCTGCGCGAGTGGTTTGCGAACTTTCCTTCAACCTCTGTCACTTTCACCTCGATCGAGATCGACGGAGCCGAGGGTATTGCCTACGATCGCGGCACTTATGAGGCAACTTCAAAAGAGGGTACTGTCACACCGGGCAAGTATCTCTGGATCTGGAGGAAGCAAGGTGACGGTTCGTGGCGGGTTGCGATCGCGATGTGGAGCCTAAATACTCTCGCACCCTGATGTCGAGTAACAAAATTTTCTCGCTCGTCAAGGATTCTGGATTTATCCGTCTAAGCTCAACTAGCGGAGTAAATCGGAGCATAATTTACTATGTGTCCGGGTTCATATGAATGTCTAAACGAGACTGGAGCGAGGTAGATTGGCGAATCACGAAAGAGCCATGTGTTCATTCTGTTGGCTGGGTTCGGATGGATTCTGGCAGGAATGGCAACCTCGGACTTATTTTCGCTGATAGTTCGCTAAGAAAGAATACGTTGCCAACAGTCCGCACCTACTCTCGTTCTTTGGGTGCTATTGGGCTTGTTACAACGGCTTTGTTTCTGGGTCAGATTTACTTTGTATTTGGGATGGGCGGGATGGAAAAACTTGCTGCTTTTCCTCTGCAAATCTGGACTGCTTGTATAGGAGTCTACTGATGGCGAACTTTTGAAAAGGAGAATGCAGTCTATCCAAGAAACGATCCAAGATGACTATTCAGGGTTAAATTGCTACAAATCAAACAGTCGTTGCATAACAACTGCGTTGCAGCGGCGGGATAAAGAGAGTTGATGGTCATTCAAGATTACTTACCACCGCCGAACGGTTGCGTTCTGCTGAAGTTTAAGGTCAGGATAGCATTAGGAAAAAGTAAAGACTTGCTGATTTAGACACTGAGTAAAGAATGAACAAGATTGAGAAAAGATCCCATTGGATGCTCGACGAAGTGAAGAGCGCAGGCAGAGAAAATCTTGATACTGAGCACGCATTTCAATACGACATTAAGGAAGATGCTAGCGTCATGGAAGAACTAGCACTGATGCAAATGCTTGGACTGAATGAGCAATCAGAAGTGGTAGATCTAGGTGCAGGTACTGGACAGTTCACCCTTGCTGTTGCCCCGCTGTGTACACGAATCGTTGCAGTTGAAGTTTCGCCTGTTATGCTGAATGTCCTCAAGGCGAAAGTGAGTGAGTCTCGTTTACCCAATATTGAAGTTGTCCAGTCTGGATTTCTCACCTACGAACACCAAGGGAGGCAAGCTGATTTTGTTTATTCTCGCTATGCGCTCCATCACCTGCCTGATTTTTGGAAGGTGCTAGCGCTTCAACGACTGCGATCGTTCGTTTGGGCGGGAGGTGTGTTCCGACTGTGGGATATTGTCTATCACTTCGAGCCGTCAGAAGCAGACGATCGCCTGAATGCCTGGTGTGCCACGCTTGGTCATGATCCAAAGGATGGTTGGATTCGGGCTGATGTCGAAGAACATATTCGTGATGAGCACTCAACCTTCACATGGCTTCTAGAGCCAATGATAGAACGTGCTGGTTTTTCGATTGAGGAGGCTGTGTATTCCCCAGACGGTATCTTTGCAAGATATATTGCTCGTGCGATTTGAATACGTTGAAACATTGGACAGAAGATTGTAACTTCTAGTGGAGCATTGCCCCTCATCCCTCAATCCCTTCTCGCACAAGGAGAGAAGGGAAGTCAAAAAAGTAACGTTGAGTTCAGAGCAACTCTCCCAGAGTCGGGAAAGGGGTTTGGGGCGAGGGCAAAAGTTCAGTTGTCGAACCGGCGCTTATTTAATGCTCATTTCTAAATAAGAATGAGCAGGGTGATGCTGTCTTCTAGACCCACGATCGTCACAGCCTGTCCGGGAAACAAAATCGGCTGGGTTTCTGATTTGTAAACTCTGGCGGGCCAGGTCGTGCCACCATATTCGACCCGCAGTTCTCTACTATCGGCAGTGTCAACGATGCCAAAAACAGATTGAGAAAATAGCTGATAGGTTGGGAGTGTAAATTGCATGGTGTTTCCTCCGCTTGTAAGTTGGGTGTATTGAATGAAAAACGGAACGGGGTCGAGGCGATCGATCCTAGAAAAGCAGTTGACTTTAGATTGCTAGACTTAGAGATTTCGATTTCTCACAAGTTCTCACATGTTTCTCACCATAAAAACTTCGTAGTCTTCCTGATTGAGCTATACTGCGTCAGCCTATAGATTTTGGTTTAGAAGGGGTGTGGGGGCTGCGCCCAGCCAGGGGTTCCACCCCTGCACCCCGTCCAAAATCTTTAATTT
>JAAUOZ010000365.1 GCA_012034655.1 Leptolyngbyaceae cyanobacterium CSU_1_3
GTAACCTTTACACCTGTTAGTGAACTGCCAGACTTAGAAGTTGTTCAAACTCGCATGGGAGTTGGAGATCTTTATGCTAATCGTTTCCTTCATAATAAACGAGCGGAAATGGGAGGCGAGGAATGAAGATCGGTGTACTCTGCGAGGGAGAAAATACAGATGCTCCAGTTATTGAAATGCTGCTAAAACACATTTTTCCTGATGTAAGCTTTGAAATTAAAGGTGTGACAAAGGAGGTCATTTTCAAGGCTGGCGATCTTGAGCTTCACGAGATGTTTGATAAGCAGAGGGTAGATCGAGCCGTCATCGTTTGGGATCTATTACCCACAGGGCATCAGATGGGTATAGCATCCCAATGGTCCCAGAAACCAAGCCGTTCTGAACAGAGACATATGCTCTTGAAGAAGTTTTGGGAATCGGAACAACTTCCTGGGCATTTGAGGCAGCAAGCTCAACATTTTGGGTATCGCTATCAGTTTTATACAGACTCTGAAGTTCAGCACCCTAATAGTGAGGACGACCTGTTTAAGCGAAACTGTCAGATCTGGGTACTCAAATCACAGCTTTTTCCATCACTTTTCATCACGGCAAACGCTCTCTTTCCTATCTCCGATTAGATGGCTTGAAATAGATCCTGCAATTCATTCACTCGTTCAACAAATTGTTTCCTTTGCTTTGATAGAGACACCAACTCTGTCATTCTTGCTCTGGGTCGTAAAAATTGCTTCACTTCATCAAACGCTTGACAAAATCGTTTCGCACTCTCAACCACTCCAAAGCCTAGCGTCGAATAGTAACGTTGTTTAATGCCACGATGACTCTGTTCGATCGGATTCCCTCGACATCCTCTGACTTCATGCTCAACAGCCGTTCCTAATTCCTCAGTAATTGCTCTTGGGTACGACCTCAGCCCATCAGTCACCACTTTGTGCGGTAAGTGTCCTGCAACCTCATGAGCTTGGGCGAAGAATGCTTTTGCTGCTGCCATGTCTCGCTTCTCGCTTAACCTCACATCCACCAAATTGCCATCCTCATCAATTGCACGGTACAGATAACACCACCTGCCTCGCACTCGGATATACGTCTCATCCACAAACCAGGTCTTGCCGACCTTACCTTTGCGTTTGGTGCGTAGCTGAGCCGCAAATATCGCAGCAAAGCGTTCTTCCCAATCCCGCACGGTTTCATGAGTGAACTCAAACCCTCGCAGCAAGAAGAATTCGGCAATATCGCGAAAGCTCAGCTTGTAGCGTAAGCGACATAGCAAAACCTGATAGACAATATCAGTGGGTACCTCTATAAAGTTGAAGGGTGTGCCAGTCCGTTCGTTGAAGGTGCGACAACAATCCTTGCAGCGAAACATGGCATAGCCCAAGTTTGTTGTACGTTGCAAACGGGTGGTACGAGCTGAGCCACAATCAGGGCAGTTCATAGAGCGTTCGCTGGGCGGAGATTGGGGGCAGTAGCCAGTTTATCAAGAGGGGGCTTCTGCCCTCAAGTCGAGTACCCAGTTCTGACAGTTTCAATTACAAGGCTCCTGGGATCTTTAATAGTGATCAAGGGGCACAATTTACGGCAAGTGCCTTTACCGGTTGCCTTAAAACAGCCGGGGTCCAAATCAGTATGGATGGACGAGGGCGGTGTCATGACAACATCTTTATCGAACGGCTATGGCGCAGTCTCAAGTACGAGTTGATCTACATTAAAGCCTTTGAGAATGGACAAGAATTAACGCAAGAGGTGAGAGAGTGGTTTAACTGGTATAATCAAACTCGTCCTCATCAAGGATTAAATTACAGTACTCCAAATCAGGTATATTGTGATAGTCTAAAAAAGAAAGGTTTAAACCATAATGAAGAATTAATTTTAGAACAGAAGAGTGAACGGATCTAAAGTTAATCTCAAGCCTAGATTAGAGCTTATTTATCCCAAAAAACTGTCTAACCCTGCGGGTCCACTTCATGCCCCTCAAAGCGAGGGTGCCAAACTGTAATTCGTTCAGTTGATGGAGACGATTGATCCAGATATGCAGATGGGGCAAGGTCAACCTGCCAGAATCTTGTTTGAGATCGTGCCAGATGGAAGTTGTCGCTGGGGGAGCGATCATCAACAGCGCATCAAGTTGTTGACGACTCTCAGGGGTTAAGCTGCCATTGACTTGCTGGTGAAAGGTCGCCATGATTTGAGCACGGACGCTCTGCGCTGCTCGTTTTAAGGTGCTAAAAGCAGGCAGTTCAAACCGTTGACGGACTAATTCTTCAATTGCGACATTAATCAAATCTGCCAAATCCTGCTTCGTGAGAGCCGCTTGACGGAGCGCTTCCAGCATCACGGCAGTGGCAGCTTGACGGTAAGGATGCAACTGCAAGTAGTCCCGAATCAAGACTAAATGGCGCTTGCGAGTGGCTGAGTCATCATAAGAATCTAAGTCGCCTTGAACGGAACTTAGATGAGAGACGGCGGCAATGTGCTGGGTGATGCTGAGGGGGACAGCCTGGATTGAGATTCCATAACCCAGTCGTTGAAACGTCTTGAGCAGAATCAAGAAGCCTAGACGAGTGGCACTACCACTAGTGGTGAACTGTTGCGCCAATGCTAACTCTTCTGGGGTGGGCGTATAGATCGCTGCCAGTTCTTTGGACGTGACGTTGTTTCTCAAGCGAGGATAAGCTGTTTCTTGAACCGTGGGCACAACTGCAATTCCTTAAATCGAATACCAATCAATGGACTAGCTGGACTTGTAGGCGTTGCCACAATGGGGACAGAAGCGATGTTTGAGGGAAACAATCGGTTCCTGACATTGACTGCATCGATGACGTAAGGCGGTGCTACAGAAGCAGCAGTATTTTGCCCGCTCATCAGTCCAGACAGACTCAGGCGGTGTGCCTGGAGTCCAGCATTGGGGACAAAACTTGAGAGTCGGCATGGGGGCAATGTCTAAGCCGCGCTCGACCGCTTCGAGATACTCAACTGGAATTTGTAGGGCATAGGCTAAGCCGCTCTGGGTCTTGCGATTGAGCTTTGCCGTTTTGCCCCGTTCCAACTTGCCCACACTTTGCAAATGAATGCCTGCCCGCTCTGCCAGAGTGCGTTGGCTCAATCCCAGATGAATCCGGACACGGTGAATATAATCGGCGAGGTTTTCTTGGGGGTGGGGGGCAGATTGTGTTTCTAAAGTATTCATAAGAATATGACTTTCAGTGTGCCGCTAAAGATATAGTGCTACCACACTCAGCGGCTCCATTCTCTTAAAACAACCCTTAACTTCTTGATTTCCCTTGCCACCCTAGTCACGCAGTTTTTAGATCGCCCCGGCTTAGCCCCTAAGACTCAGCAATCCTATGAGCTAACCTTGATGCCGTTGTTGCAACAACATGGACAAAAATCAGTCGAAACCGTGAGCCGACCTATTTTGGAGGCTTACTTGAATAGTTTGAGCCATTTGGCTTACACCACTCATCAGCGTCATCAAGCGATCATCCAAGCGTTATTTAATTTTGCAGTGGAGCAAGGACATTTATCCGCCAACCCCATTGGACGTTTATCTCGTCGTAAGCCTGATGCCACCAAACAGGAATATGCGAGTGACCAGATTATTCGCTATCTCACCCCTGAGCAGTTGCAACAACTTTATCGATCCATTGCTCCTGATATTCGGTTGAATGCGGTGGTGCATTTATTGCATCGCACGGGCGCTAGAATTGCGGAGCTTTTGGCTTTGAACTTGGAGGCAGTTAACTTGAGCGAGCGCAAGTTTCAGGTCATTGGTAAAGGCAACAAACAACGGTGGTGTTTTTATAGTGAGGATGCCAGTCGTGCGCTGGATCAATATCTCCGCCATTACCGTCATGCCGATTGTGAGGCATTATTTACAGCCCAACAACCCTTGACAACGAAAGTGTCAAGATTAAGCTATCGCACTATCTATACTTGCTGGCAGCAACTGACTGAACCAGAGCCACTCCTCCAGGATGTTCGGATGCATGATTTGCGGCATACCTTTGCGACTGAGCGTGTGGGTTTGATGGGCATTGAGGAGTTGCGGGCACTCATGGGACACCAGAATATTCAAACCACATTACGCTATCAAAAGGTTACTTCTGGGCGAGCAGAAGTGGCAGCACAGAATGCATTTAAGCTGCTTAAAATCGGTGCAGATGAGGTGTAATTTAGCTGACTCAATTTGTAGCGATTTGAGGTCTAGCTTGGTTTGACAGCAGAGTATAGGCAATACTCTGCTTCAATAAACTGAGGGTTCAATCGCTTCGCGATGCAAAACGGTTCACGCCCTTGCAAGAATCATTTCTGAAGTAACTG
>JAAUOZ010000067.1 GCA_012034655.1 Leptolyngbyaceae cyanobacterium CSU_1_3
CCGGGGCAACCGGGGCCGGTTCGGGTTGGGAGGGCGCTTGAGGGCGATACACGGGGGCGGGCGCAGCCGGGGGAAGCTTAAACTCGCGGATCAACTGATCTTCTTGCTTCTGGACTCCTTGAGCGGCGACAAGGCTCGATTTCTGCCCTTGAGTGAAGGTGATGACAAGCCCGGTGATCAGCCCGATGCTACAGAGCAAGAGCGATCGCAAAATAACATTCCTTCTAAATCGCGGCATCATCTGAGGCAGACGATGGGCAGTTCGCCGAGAAGATTCACCTGAAAACCGATTGTTCATGATTGAGTATCTTGGGCAGCTTGGCTAGGTTGCGAAAGGTAAGGCAGAACGGCCGTCGAGGGCAACAGCCCAAACCAGGCGAGATTTTGCGTATAATAGGCGGAATCGTTATCCCAGAAACCATTTTGGTAGCGGGGGCTTAGCTTTTTTTCATAAATTTCTTGGGCGATCGTCGGATCGACGACTTGAAAGGCTGCATAAAGCATTCCATACTGAGAAGTCGCGTCATAGTTCACCAGAGGTTTTCCTTGCAAATCAAGCTGCGCGGGGATTTTTTGCTGCGATCGCCACAGAGTCTTCATGGGTTCGAGATGTTTTTCTAGATAGCGTTTTGCGCGTGGTTCCTTAAACCAGACGGCATCTAGCGCCACTCGCCACCACACCCGACTGGCATCAAACCCGTAGCGGCTAACGACCGAATTCGACTCGTCAAGGGCGCTGTACTGCCCAGTTTTTCGATCAAACGCTACCCAATCACTGGGCAAACCAACGGCTGAGATTTCAGCGGAGCGTTCTAGCATTTGATAGCTGCTATCGACTAGGCTCAACCAGTTGCGATCGCGATCGACCTGAGCAAATAGCCGAAATGCATAGGGCGCTAGGTAAGACGGATTGAACTTGAGCTTGGCTGCTTTTTGAAAGGACACGATCGGCCCGGGCAGCAGATAGCGATCTGACCCAATTGTCACCGTTGAGTGTGCCCAAAGATCTTTTAATTTCATTTGGGCCAGGGCTAAATACTCCGGGCGTTGCCAGCGCCGAGCCGCCAAAATCAACGCTGTAATGGCATCAATATCGGCATCGCTGGCGAAGTTGCGATCGAGAATGACCCATTTTCCCGCCGGGTCAAGCCCCCACAGCCATGCCCAAAGCTGATCCAGGCGTTTTTGGTCAGCGCTGAGACGCTGCAAATTATTTTCTGACCATTTGAGGGTGAGAGCAAAACTCTCTGGGTCGTTGGCGATCACAGCCCGTAGCATGGCATAGGCCTGACCCTCGGAGGTCGATCTCCCGGTTGCCTCCCAATCGATCACGCGCCCATCCGATTGAATAAACCGCTGACGGTAAGCGATCCAGCTTTCATCTAAAATGGCGGAATGATCAGGAGTCGGCACGATCGTCGGCGCAGGGCTAGGCAAATTAGAACGCTGGCGAGTCAACAGATCGCAGGCTGTCAAGCTTCCGATAGACAGACTGACGAAAATCAGTAGCAAAAAACGCAGCATTCAGAAAATTGGCTCTCCTGATAATGGGTCAAGCGTGAAGCAATCTGCCTCCGGAGGTGGCTCAGAGTCGAGGGGGCATTGAGAAATCGTGGCTCCATAGAGAACAGTCCAAAGCTCGAACCAAACAGTAGAGATGCACCAAGAATCGTAACCGAATCACCCCCAGGTTGGCTAATATCGCTCCCAGGGCGGCTGGAAGCCACGCTGCTTCAGCATATCTTCCTGCAACTGCTGAATGCGCCGAGTCAGGTCGGGGTCAGTCGTCCCTGCAACTTTTAGCTGCTCAAATCGCTCCATCGCTTCTAAGGGGTTGCCCTGGGCGGCGGTTAATTCTGCTAGCGATCGCTGGGCGATCAAGTCATCTGGGTTTAGCTCCAGAACTTGAGAATAGAGGCTGGCGGCTGAGTCAAACTGCCGTTGCTGAAACCGAATTCCACCTAGGGAGGAGAGGGCGTTGGTGTTGTCGGGTTCGAGATTGACGATCGCCTGAAAAGCATCTTCGGCGCGATCGAGATTGCCCAAGGCCTGTTCTAGCTGACCCTTGAGAAACAACAGTTCGACGTTATTGTTGCCATTCGGAGTTGCCCTTCTGACTCTGGCAATCAGACGATTTGCCTGGGCCCGGGCCTGGTTGGGGTTGCGCTCTGCTAGTAGTTGAATCAGGCGCACCTGCACCGTCACATTGCTGGGATCTGCTTCAATGAGTGCGTTGTAGAGCGTCTCTCGCCGAGAATTGGTGGGTAACAGTCCCACGAGGGTGTATAGCTCCTGGGGAGTTTCAGTGGGTCGCGCTTGCAGAAAGCGATCGATGACGGCTTCTGCCTCCGCGTCACTGATTTTCTTGCCCTGATAGGCCACCGCCGCTCGACCCAATTGCAATTGCTGGTCCTGCGGGTTGCGGGCGATCAACTGGTCGTAGAGGGTCAAAGCATCCTCGTATCGCGCCTGGGCGAGTCGAATGCCAGCAAGACCTCGAATGGCCGTCGTGGTGACATCGCTGTCTTGCGAACCACTAGAAATTAACGTTTCATAGCGACGGGCACTGGCTTCTAAATTTCCCTGACGACGATCGATTTCTGCCAGAAGTAATTCTGGAGCCAAATCTCGACCGCCAACGAGGGTAGCTTGGTAAGCGGCGAGAGCCATTTTGCGCCTTCTAGATCGTTTCTTTCGATCAGAAGTTGTGCCAGTCGAAAGTTTAAAAACGGCTCATTTACCCCTGCTTGGATCAGGCTCTGGTAGACCGAGAAAAATTCAGGATCAGGTTCTAACCTGACTAGCGCTTGGGCGATCGCAAATTGTTGGGCGGGTTCGCTGGGCAGAGGTTGCAGAATCGATCGCAGTCGCTGCTGCACTTCACGCTGAGGCAGTGTCCCCAACTGGCTTTCTAGCGCCAATTGCTGAATTACCAAAACCTTGTCATTCGGCTGTTGTTGCACCAGTTGCCGATAGAGTTGCAAGGCCGTCTGCCGATCTTGAGGAATGCCGCTCAAGACATCTGCTACTTCGCGTACCAGAGACGCAGACGGGTTGGGAACCGATTTGAGCACTTGTCGATACAAATCTGAAGCCTGAGCAGTCAAGTCAGGACGATTTTCCTGTTTGCCAATTTCGTTTAAGGCTCTAGCCAGTGACAACCGAGAATCGCCCCGATCGCGCAATGGGTCGAGAATCGCCAACGCCTGAGTTGGCTGCCTATTAGACAAGTAAGCCTGAGAAAGCTCCGATCTCACCTGCACCCCAAAGGCGTTAGTCTGCCTGGGCAGTTGCCCCTCTAAAATTTGAATCGCCTGAGCCGTGTTGCCCGTCGCACGCAAGGCCCGAGCGTAAGCGATCGCCGCATTCCCCGTGATCGGCTTGTTAGAGGCAGACCGATAGCGCTCAAACAAACTTAGCCCGCGTTGGGCATTGCCACTGTAGGTATAGATTTGTGCCGCCCCCAGCAGCACATCTGGAGCCGGATTGCCTTGCAGGGCAAGCTCATAATCTGCCAGCGATTCAGCAAAGCGCCCCTGATAGCCGTAGAGTAAAGCCCGCTGGGCCCGTGCTTCACCATCGCTGGAGTTGAGTTTTAGAAGAGTCGTCAGCGCTTCGATTCCGCGTTCCTGCCATTCGGGTCGAAATCCACCGAGAATGCCGATCGTTTTCAACGCTAGCTGGTTATTTGGATCTTGAGTCAACACCTGTTGGTAAGCCTGAAAGGCATCCGCATCCTGTCCGGCTCGACGAAACGCGATCGCCAAGCCCAACTTTGCCTCCAGAGAATCGGGGTAGCGCCGGATCGCGCCTCGAAAGGTGGCGATCGCCTGATCCACCAACCCCTGCCCCAACTGGGTATAGCCCAAGCGCACCTCACTCGGAATCGTCTGAGCCTGCACTTCAGGAATGCTCACCGCTAAGGAAAATAGGGGTACGCCCGATAAAACCAGCCCCAAGCAAAGTGCAAAGGTTAGACGAGTACGATGGCCCTGTCGAAGGCCGATTTGCTTTCTAGTCGAATCCCTATTCACTGAACGAGTCTTCCTCTGGGCGTGACATCAAACTCGGTTCTCACACGAATTCCGGCGATGATCTCCGAAAATTCATTACGCTCTTGGATCGAGAAGCCAACTCTCAGATTTGGCAAAAATCGGAAATCGTAAAACAATTCCAGCACGTCGGGGGAGCGATCGCCCGCTCGTCCGCGCAATTTGTCATTCGACAAGCCGCGCCCGTAGGCCAACCCCAGGCGATCGTCGGGGGCAAACAAATCTAGGAAAGTAATCCCACCGCTAAAGGTGTCTCCCCCTTCTCCCAAATCGACGTTATTGTAGCGCCCATAGCGGCCAAAGATGCCCATTTTTAGATTGGGGATGTAAGCCTCTGCGTTGATACCATAGGACTCTTCGCGGTCTTCTCTCAAAAAGCCAGTTCGCCCATCGCCTCGACTCACCTGGAAGATTTCTCGAAAGCCGTCTCGGTTGCCAGCATCGCGGCTAGTGGCATAGGTTCCACGGACAATCAAGTTACCATAGCGAATGCCCAACTCGCCCGCAAAGCCATCAAGCGAGAAATCACTCAACCCTCTCGAAGACGAGAACGCCGCCGCCTTAGCCTCAATGCTGTCGGTCAGGCTCCAATTCACCAGCAACCCTGGGCGCGAGCCAATCCCAGTTGCACTGAGAGCCGGATTGGTTTGAAAAACAGGGTTGAAGAAATGCGTCGCGCCGTCTTTGGCAAAGCTGTTGCGATCGAAATAAGAGGTCAAATCCAGTTGACCCACAACAAATCGCAGATTAGGAATATCGCCCAGCGAAGTCGCCAGGTATAGTTCGGTGACGTTGAACCCGTCATTGGGCGTATCGGTGAAGGCATTGCCCGAACTCACATCAAACGTTGCGCCAAACTGGACGCGCGGAGTCAGAGGGTAAACCGTTGTCAATCGTGCCCGTGCCGAAGATTCATCACCTTGATAGAGATAAACGCCTTGCAGGGTGAAACTGGTCGGTGTCAGGGCGGTGCTTCTGAGGAGAGGACGGCTACGAGGAGTGAGTGACCCGGCATCGTTGCGATCGGACTGAGCAAAACGCCTATCTCTGGTGGTGGCAGACCTCGCTGGAAGCGTGAGCGTCTGGGCGGTAGGTGAAAATTCGAGCGGGGTAGGATTGATCGATCGCACCGTAGAACTGGGAGCCGTGAACTTCATCATCGGCTGAGTCGGCTGATTTGCAGGAATGAGTTTTAGCCCAACATCTGAGTTCGTGGTGGTTGTCACCAAGACAGGCTGTCCCACTGGAATTGCTCCACTCGGAACTTTGCGACCTTCAGGGTTCGCTTTAGGGAGGGGGAGCGGAGCAGCAAAAACCGGAATCTGCTGGGCAGACTGTTTTGGGCGAGCAGCGGGTGCAGTGCCAGACAGCTTTTGAATCAGTTCATCTTCGCTCACCCCAGCCGAGACGGGTTCTTGAAGCGGAGGGGCATAGAAGTTAGCAGGACTGGAAACAGCCGCCATCCCAGGGAAGATTTGCCGCAGCGGAGCCGCTGGTATCTCCTGACTGGCAGATATTTTTAGGTCGGCAAGCTGTCCCTGCTCTTGAGCCAGAATCTGCTGGTCAGAAGCAAGTGTCTGTTGAGCCGGGCTAGCTTGAGCAGGAGTGCTCCGCAATGACACAATCGCTCCCAAAACAGCCATCAAGGAAACGGCTCTCCAGGACAAGAGATATTTCAAAACAAGGTATCTAGATAGATCAGACATTGTTCACTCACACCATTGCTGATTGATGGGTTGCCTCAGCCCACGACCTACTGGCAACCTAAGTGTTCCGTCAGAAAAATCCTGACGGGTCGAAAACCCTCAAAACTTAACTCAAATCAACCCTATAGACTCTAACATTCTGTCAACTAATGAACTGATAGATCGCCAGGCTCAGGAAGCTATTGCTTACAATCTCACCTGATAAAACCGTCACCAGGATAACCACACCACACGTTACCACGACAAAGATGACTCGACTCACTTTTTGCGCTGCGTGTCAGCTAACACAGGCAAAGTTCTTCGCTAACGTCCAGCTTTCCTCCCTCGTTCAGACCCTCAAAACAACCACATCAGAAAGGAAGCCTTATAAATTTATGTGACGAGAGAGTTATAGTAATCGAGAATACACCCTGATGTCATCTAGCGTGCAAGTTAATAATTATTAGGGTTCTCACTGATCGAAAACCCCTACGTTCGATCGCTCTCAGACTTAATATTAAGAATGCCTGATCAACCCCACCCTCTTTTGTCCATGACTTTCTCCTACCTTCGCCTCTGTCAACTTGCGTCAGTGTGGCTTATTGCAACTAGCACTGCGTGTGTGCAGGTACGATCGCCCCAGACAGAATTCACCGTGCAGGTTGAGCCTGCTCAGCAACAAGGCTCCTACACAGTGACAGGAAGGACAAACCTTCCTGATTTCACCTGGGTCACGGTGCAAGCTGTCCGCAATCTCAACGCAGTCCAGGGAAACCAAAAACCGACCTACTCAATTCTCGCCCGAAGTCAAGTAGAGGTGAGAGAAGGAAAGTGGGAGACAACGCTGAACCTACTGCAACCCTCCGACGGAGGAGCGCCTCTAGAAGTGTGGCAGGGGAACCGAAGCCTAAACCTGAAGCCAGAAACAAACGTCACCTTTTTAGCGGTGACTGATCCCGCCAGTCGATCGCTCAATATTTCAGAGCAACAAGCTGGCAAGAACTTGGTGGCACGCTTCACGGCGGATGGCAAAAGCTACCTCCAAGCAGAACAAACATTAGCAGTTAGTCCCCCTACCAGAAGCGCAGAGCGAGCCGCACCCCCACAATCCACCAGGGTGAAAGTTGCTTCCAAGCGCCTTCAAGGAGCACCCGATGCAAAAAGTCAAAACGATGCACCGCTTAGCCCAAAGGAGTTTCTTCGCTAGGTTTAAGCACAGGGAGGATCTCAGTAAATCACAAATGCTCTGCGGGGTAGCCGTCTCGGCAGCCTTAATGCAGACAGGAAGCCTGTGGAGGAGGCTTCCTAGCGTTCAGTCGTGGATCTACATAAACCTATCTCTCTAAAACTGCCACCAAAGAAACTCTTTGGTTTTTTTGGAGCTAGGACGCGACGATTTGCATCACACGCTGCGGCTCAGCTTTTTGCAATCGCTGCTTTGCATGAGGGATGGCGGCAATCATCGGGTCAATCCCAACTCTCTGGTTGAGGACAGACTGAGATTCGAGCCAGACATTGGTTTGTAGGGTCTCAATTTGCGTCATGATCTGCTGAAGTTGAGTTTGCAGTTCGCTGATTTGTGCGACTGCTCCTTCGCTGGGTGCGCTGGTTACTTGAGTCCATGCGGGCTTGGCGGCTGCACTAGCTGGACTGCCAGTGCGAGAAAAGCTGAGAAAACTTTGAGCCGCGGACAAGGGCGAAACCGCCGCCTGAACTGTGGACTGAGACAGGGCAGGGCGAGAGGGCGCAACAGAAGTAGAGAACACGATCGGTTGAGCGACGTGGGCATCGGTCTGAACGATCGGCTGTGCAACAACAGAATGCTTCTCTTCGGGCTGGGATGGAACGATAACGCTGGTCGGAATGACTGATTTGACTTCATCGTCTAGAAAGAAATGAAGCCCAGAAGTTTCTAGCTGCCTGTCTGAAAAAAGAAGCCCCTGGATTTGATTCTCCTTCTCCATTAGCTGGTTCTTCATCCCAGATACCTGCTGTGCAAGCTTGCCAGACTGACGTGAAGATTGCCGCCACCCTGCCAAGGCAACGCCAGTCAACCCCATTCCTATGCTGAGGATGCCTGCCAGCCCCAAGTAGGGGGCTGCAACATCTTTGAGGCTACCGCTAAAAACCTCTGTCTTTGAGCCTTTCATCTCAACCGTAATTGGTTCTGAACCAAAAAGGGCAAGCGGGGCGGTGAGCACTGAGAAGACGGCCCCGGAGACGAGGGCAGCGGGTAGTAAACACTTTCCAAGTGAAGGTACAGCCATAGGTGACAATTCTAAGTATCTGTTGTTACACAAAAGGTTATAGTCGAACTTAAGCAACCCTAGAGCTTTTGGTCTATCAGGAATCGCCAGCGGGGATAAATTGATTAGACTTGGAGGAATTGCTTAGTGTTGCTATTAAGATTAATGGCTCTTTGCTCAAAAAAGGATATGAATCCTATGAAGAAAAACGTAAACATGACAAGTTTGTGTGAATTTTCAGGTGCCATTTTTCACTCTTTCTCTCTTTAACATGTTTCTTCCGATGGATGCCACGATCCAAAACTCTATGTCCTGTCTGAGTTGTAGGTAGTTTGTTACTTCTACAGTAGGGTGCAACGCAACTTCATTTTCGCTTCATGAAAACTTCATAATGTTGTCGTCGAATTTACAGACACATTTTGTCGGAAGTTGCTGTCGCTACTGAGAAGAGGGTTATGCCACTGAGAAGAGGTCGAAGAATGAGGGCTAAACCTAAATTTAAGTTGCCTATCGCGTAAAGCTATGCAGGTCAGGTTGAGGCGCGACTATCACCACTGCACTTGAGAAGACTTCACTGACTGAATAAACCGATTCCAATGCTCTGAACTATGGCTAGATTCTTGCGATCGCTTCAACGACTGCGGGTTGCTCTGATGCAGCGAGTTTTTCAGCCTCGACATCCACTCTTCGGCAGAAGGGGAGCCTCGTCTCAGATGAGGTGGCTTGTGCGAAGTGCGATCGTACTCCTGACGATTTTGTCCTTGATGGGGCTGGCTTGCTCAACCCAACCGCCGATAGATATGGCAGAAGCAGCGATCGCCATTCAACCCCCTCTATCGACCCGTGGGGCTGACATAGTAGATGCTACAGGTCGGAGTGTTTTGCTGCGAGGGGTTAACTGGTTTGGGTTAGAGACTGAAGCACATACTCCACATGGGTTGTGGCTAAGAGACTACAAAGAAATGCTGGGGCAAATTAAAAGCCTTGGATACAACACCATTCGGTTGCCTTACTCGGTTCAGGGTTTGCGGGAGTCGAAGGTGAGTGGGATTAACTTCGACCTCGGCAGTAACCGCGAATTGCAAGGTAAAACGCCCCTGGAAGTGATGGATCTGTTGATTCAAGAAGCCGGGCGACAGGGGCTATTGATTTTGCTCGACAGCCATCGGCTCAACAATCAGCGAATCCCAGAACTATGGTATGGAGATGGCTTCACAGAGGCAGATTGGATCGGGACGTGGACGATGTTGGCGGAGCGCTACAAAAATCAGCCAAACGTGATTGGAGCGGATCTCAAAAATGAACCCCACGGTCGAGCGAGTTGGGGAACCAATAACAAAGCGACGGATTGGCGATTGGCGGCAGAACGATCGGGCAATGCCATTCTTAAAGTTAACCGAAACTGGCTCATCGTTGTGGAGGGTGTCGAGAATAATGTGCCTGGGCAACGGTTAAAGCGACACTGGATGGGCGGAAACTTGGAGGGAGTGCGGCGCTTTCCAGTTCGATTGTCGGTTCGCAACCAGCTAGTTTACTCGCCCCACGAGTATGGCCCTGGTGTATTCAATCAGCCCTGGTTTGCGGAGCGAAGTTTTCCGAGAAATATGCCCGATCGCTGGGAGACAGGCTTTTTCTACATTGCAAGACAGAAAATTGCGCCGATTTTGGTGGGTGAGCTTGGGGGGCGGCAGGTCGATGCTGTCTCTAAGGAAGGCATTTGGCAGCGCAAATTTGTGGATTTTTTGCAGCGAAACAAACTCAGCTTTGCATACTGGAGTTGGAACCCGAATAGCAAGGATACCGGCGGGATTTTGCTAGATGACTGGAAAGCGATCGACCAACCCAAACAGCAGCTACTCAGCCAACTTTTGCCTGCGCCCACGATGCGCCCCATTTTGGCGTTGCCCCAGCCCGTGCCTACCCCAACATCTAGCCCTCAACCAACGCCCATCAGCAAGCCAACATCTCGCAAGCCCATGTCTAGAACCAACGGCGGAGCGATCGCCCAGTTACAACCCAGGCTGGTTGTGCAATCTGATTGGGGAGCGGGTTTTTGTGTGAGTTTGCAGGTGACAAATCAGGGCGAAACTCCGGTTGAAAACTGGCAACTTCAGTTTCAGATGGCCCAATCGACCATCGATCAGCGCTGGAACGGAGTCTTTCAAAGTCAGGGGCTTCGATACACCGTCATACCGGCCGATTGGGGCCGTGTGGTGCAGCCGAATCAGACGATCGATATGGGGTTCTGCGCCAAAAAACTGGGGACGGATTATCTGCCCAAGCGGCTTCTCATCACCAAGAGTAACTGAGCTATTCCACCTCACCGGGTTCTAGAATGCGCTGAAAGAGGTAGCCTGTGCCTCTGGCGGTGAGAATCAGTTCTGGATTGCTGGGATCGTCTTCTAGCTTGGCGCGGAGGCGGGAGATATGCACGTCTACCACGCGAGTATCAACGTGACGCTCGGGTGTGTAGCCCCAAACTTCTTGAAGAATTTCCGATCGCGAGAAGGGGTCGCCCGATTTGCTCACCAGCAGTTCTAGCAGGCTGAATTCCATACCTGTCAATCGAATCCGCTCGTCGCCCTTGTAGACCTGACGCTTGTTGGTGTCAATGCGAATTGTGTTGATGTGAATCACGCCAGAACTGGGAATTCCGGTGACTCCGACTTTATCGACCCGCCGCAGCACCGAGCGAATCCGAGCTTCTAACTCTTTGGGTGAAAAGGGCTTGACGACGTAATCGTCTGCGCCGAGTTCTAGCCCGGTGATCCGATCGGCAACATCGCCCAAAGCCGTTAGCATGATGATTGGCACGTCGGATTCTTTGCGAAGCTCTTGACACACGCCGTAGCCATCAAGCTTGGGCATCATCACATCCAGCACAACCAGGTCGGGATCGGCATTACGAAATGTGTCGAGTGCTTCTTCACCATCGGCAGCCGTGACAACATCGTAACCAATCATGGAAAGACGAGTCTCAAGGATGCGTCGAATGCTAGCCTCATCATCCACTACGAGTATTTTTTCTTTATGACTTTCCAACTTTCGTAATGCTCCTTAAGTCAAATCTTTAAAGCTTAATTTTTTCATACTTTATCATTAAAGTTAGGGGCTGAATTTTTTATTTTTAGTTCGCCAAACCCTTTCAATTACTGAATTTCAGACTTTCTTAATGTTTGTCTGAACGTTTCAGATACTCAACACTAACTTTTTACGAATGCCAAAACTGCGATCGCACTTTGTTTGTAGTCAATGTGGGGCTGAGTCGCCTCAATATTTTGGTCGTTGTCCTGCTTGTAGTACGTGGAATTCTCTGGAGGAACAAGTGGTGCGATCGACCCCAACAGCGGCGATCGGGCAAACTCGAACGAATGGAAAAAGCCGGAATCGCAACACCACGGCGGCCGCTGTTTCTTCGCAAACCCTGACTCAGATTAAAGATCACCCTCAGTCGCGGCTGAGTTCGGGGTATGTAGAACTCGATCGGGTGCTTGGTGGGGGAATTGTTCCGGGTTCACTGGTGCTAATCGGGGGCGACCCTGGAATCGGCAAATCGACGCTGTTGCTGCAAACGGCCAATCGGTTGGCAACTTGCTATCGGACCCTCTATGTATGTGCGGAAGAATCGGCTCAGCAAGTGAAACTGAGGGCCCAACGGCTGGGGATTGGCGCAACGGCAGGAGACCCTCCAGCTTCAAAAGACTCGTCTGCCCCTGATGCCGACTTGTATCTGTTGCCAGAGACAGATTTGGATACGATTTTGGTGGAATTAGAGTCACTGAAGCCTGCTGTTGCGGTGATTGATAGTATTCAGGCACTTTTTTACAGCACGCTGACTTCGGCTCCGGGGTCGGTTTCTCAGGTGCGAGAGTGCACCTCGGTGCTGATGCAGGTTGCCAAGCGACAGAATATCACGCTGTTTATTGTCGGTCACGTCACCAAAGAAGGGGCGATCGCGGGGCCCAAAGTTCTCGAACACCTCGTCGATACGGTTTTGTATTTTGAGGGCGATCGCTTTGCCAGCCATCGGCTTTTGCGCTCTGTCAAGAATCGATTTGGAGCAACCCATGAGATCGGCGTGTTTGAAATGGTCGATCAGGGATTGCAGGAGGTTCTCAACCCGTCGGAGCTTTTCTTGGGCAATCGAGATGAAGCGGCCACCGGGACGGCGACGATCGTCGCCTGCGAGGGAACTCGCCCCATTGTTGTAGAATTGCAAGCCTTGGTGAGCACGACGAGCTACAGTTCGCCGCGACGATCGACCACTGGTATTGAGTACAATCGTCTCCTACAAATTTTGGCAGTGCTTGAGAAGCGAGTCGGCATTCCGCTTTCAAAGTTGGATGCCTATGTTGCGTCTTCGGGTGGGCTGAATGTAGGAGAGCCTGCGGCAGATCTGGGCGTGGCGGTGGCAGTGGCGGCGAGTTTTCGCGATCGCTCCGTTGATCCGCAAACTGTGATTATCGGCGAAGTGGGACTAGGCGGGCAAGTGCGCTCGGTGTCTCAAATGGAACTCAGACTGAAGGAAGCAGCAAAACTAGGATTCAAGCGAGCGATCGTTCCCAAGGGAACTTACCCCGATGTTGGGATGGACGTAATTCCTGTCTCGCGAGTGGTCGATGCGATGGCAGTAGCTTTGGCGGGTCGCCCAAAACAGACCGATTCCCCAGACGAAGAGTCAGTGAATTGATAAAATCTTTTCCCCTGAAAACAGAAATTGAATTTTAAGAGCCACTCGCCCGCGCTGGCAGCAGGGTGAGGGCGAGAGTGGCTCAATTTTTGTCAGTCAAGCAGGGTTTTGAAGGCATCGATCGCAGCACTAAGAGGTGAATCAATCTGAGGTTGATTCACGGAACTTGATGATAAATTTTACGTGGAGAATGGGCCGACTCAAAATTTTGAGGGAAAGCTTAAATATTGAGAGCAGCAAATTTGTCAAGCCACTGACTCAAGTAGAAAACTAAAAATGACTCAACCCTTAGTAACAATTGCAATTTCAACCTACAACAGATCTGCCAGTCTAGATCAATTTAGTCTTCCTGCAATACAAAATCTTACTTATTCAAACTACGAAGTCATTATTGTTGATGATTGCTCAACCGATGACATTCAAAGCGTGCTAATTAAGTATAAGAAAGACCTGAAAAACCTGCGTGTCCTCCGAAACGAAAAAACCAAGGACTGCCCTTTTCAAGGAATAGAATCCTTGAAAATGCTCAAGGAGAAATTCGTTGTATTTACAGAATTGATGATGATTAGTGTTTTCCTGACTGTTTAGATGAAATTGTTAAGCTATATATTGAGAATTCTGAGGTCATGTTTGCCTGGGGCTGTGTGTATCAATGTCATGGTTCGCATGATCAGAATTTGCCGACATTTGGCACAGGAAGCTTGTTTTCTATGAGAAAAGCTGTCGCAAATCACTTTCGTTTTGATACTAATATTCGCTATTTTAGAACTTACGGCTGTGAAGAGCATGATTTTGCTCGACGGTTACAAAGCTGTGGTTTTGAAATTTTTAGAGCTGAACAAGCCAGAGCAAACCACTATCAAGCTCCCGCAAAAGATAGAGCATGGAGAGGCTTAGGAGGAGATCTTAATTATCTATATGAGCAAACGAAGCGCGGCTCTATTTGGTCGTACTACAGTTCTCTAGCTTCAGGAATTCTTTTTGAAATTCAACACTTGATAGCAAAAAGCAATGCTGAAAAAAATCTCTACCAAAATCCTTATAAAGAAGCGATTCAAGCTTTTCACCGTTCTCTGATTCTCATTAGAGAAGGAAGAATTACGATCGCAGTTAAATATCTATACTACGTATTTTTGATATTCCCATGCGAGCGATAAATAAAAGTGCCGTTGAATCAAAGCAAGCCCACCAAATGATTCAATATTTAGAAAAGAAGGCCTAGCAAGCTATTCCATTGCCTCCCCCATCAAAAGGCACAAAGCGCAGCCCTGAAGAAGCGATGCTTAGCCTGCCCTCAGAAACTCCAGGTAAGCAGTACTGATTTCTTTGACCGCCAACTCATAAAACTGCTGACCCTGCTCCGGAGTGGCCAACGCAGGATTTGATCCCATTCGCCCATCGGGATAGCGTCGCCGAAAATCGATCGCTCCATAAATTGGCTCACCTTTGGCAACGTCTACGCTCAAAGGAGCTTGCTTGATTGCTTCAGGATAAAGGTATTGGGTCAATGCTACTTCGCTGGGTGTCGCGTGGGAGCCTTCTTGGTCGCCATACAATTCCATTGCCAATTTGTAAACTGAGCTGCACCCATACCAGTTGTTGATCTGACACTGCACTCGATCGGCTCCGTCCATTCCCAAATCTACCAAGTGAGCGTAGGTTTCAGAGAAAGCAGCTTTCAGGGTGGCCACATTGCCACCGTGACCGTTGATAAAGAAAAACTTACGAAATCCCGATCGGGCCAAACAAGTGATGTAATCGCGAACCATCAAAATCATCGTGCTGGGCCGCAGGCTGATGCTGCCCGCAAAGGCGGTATGGTGTAGAGCCATCCCTACATTAATGGTAGGAGCAACGATCGCCTGGGTCGCATCTCCCACACCGCAGGCGATCGCTTCGGCACAAATTGCATCGGTTCCAATTAAGCCGATCGGGCTGTGCTGCTCGGTGGAGCCGATCGGCAAAATAATGCCATTCGACTGTTCTAAATAGCGATCGACTTCTTGCCAGGTACTCAGGTGTAGCTGCATGGTTGCCTCAGTTCTAATTTCGCCAATTTAATTTCACGATCGAAGGGGCTTGTGCTTTGATAGGATGACTGATTTGGGAGAGTCATTCGTGTCACCGACCAGACAACTTGGCATCTTCCCCCCATTGAAAACGTTTATAGGCGGCAAATTCAAGCACAGTAATAAAGTTATCATTTGGATAATTGAACCTTTGCTGCTAAAGCCGACATTGATAGGCACGTGGATCTAAAACAAATCTTTAACACCCCGAACCCAATCATTGGTGTGGTTCACCTCTTGCCCCTGCCTACTTCTCCGCGCTGGGGTGGGAATCTCAAAGCAGTCTTCGATCGCGCCGAGCAAGAAGCAACAGCCCTAGCAGCAGGCGGGGTTGATGGCATTATTATTGAGAATTTTTTTGATGCACCGTTTCCTAAAGATCAGGTCGATCCGGCGGTGGTCAGTGCGATGACGCTAGTCATCCATCGATTACAAAATATGGTGACGCTGCCGATCGGCATTAATATTCTCAGAAATGATGCTCACAGCGCGATCGCCATTGCCGCCTGTGTGGAGGCTCATTTTATTCGAGTCAACGTGTGGACGGGCATCATGGCGACCGATCAAGGCTTGATCGAGGGGCGCGCCCATGAGCTACTTCGCTATCGACGAGAACTGGGTAGCGATGTCAAAATTTTTGCGGATGTCTTGGTAAAACATGCGCGCCCTCTAGGTTCGCCCAACCTGACGACGGCAGTGCAAGATACGATCGAGCGGGGGTTAGCCGATGCTGTCATCCTTTCGGGTTGGGCAACGGGTAGCCCTCCAAGCCTCGAAGATTTAGAACTGGCGAGTTCTGCTGCCTCCGGAACCCCTGTTTTGATTGGTAGCGGCGCAGACTGGGAGAATATACCTCAACTGATGCAAGCGGCGGACGGGGTGATTGTTTCAAGTTCCCTCAAGCGACAGGGCAAGCGAGAGCAACCGATCGATCCGATTCGCGTCAGCCGCTTTGTCGAGGCTACGCGCCGCAGCCTGACGACGCGAAAATCAGAAAAGCAAATTTCTTCGCTGAGCCTGCATTCTTAACCCGACTGATTCAACTTTAGCGAGTTTGTCGTCTTAATATGAGTCGCCAAACCCAACGCTGCCAAAACTTGAATTGTCAACCAGACACAATCTACCTCCCACCAGCGCCAGCCAAATCGCGCTGAAGCTTGGGCTGCATGGTGGTTGTTGTGCCATCCTTCGCCAAAGGTCAACAAGGCCACCCACCAGCAATTCATCGATCGATCCTCCGTCTCGTGACTGCGATAGCCAAACGTATGACAAACACTATTCACACAACAGGTGGCATGAAACCCCACAAACAACCGCACAAAAACCCCCCAAACCACAAACGACCATCCACCTAACCCATAGAGCACGATCGCCAACCCAACTTGCAACCATACATAATATTGATGACAAAACCCGTAGAAGCGATCGTTCGCAATATCTTTGGTGTAGCGAGCAAGCTCCGGTTTCATCGGCACTTCATGCATTAACCAACTAATATGGCTCCACCAAAATCCTTGAGTTGAGTTGTGCGGATCTTTCAACCGATCGCTATAGACATGGTGCATCCGATGATAGCCAACCCAGCCCTTGACCGCACCCTGAGCCGCCAGCGTCCCACAAAAAATCAAACAATACTCTAACCACCGAGGCACTTTCAGACTACGGTGGGTTGCCAAACGATGAAACCCTAGAGAAATACCCAGCCCGATCGTCACCCAGTGCAGCAACACCGCCACTCCCACAGCCGACCAGCTAAAGAATGCTGGAAACAGCCCTAACAGCGCTGCCAAATGTAGTCCAATGGTGAAACTCATCACATCCCAACGCAGACGGGGTGACTCAAACCGAACATCAATCATGCAAAAACCTATCTACGTAAGATCTTGCATCAGTATATTGCCAACGGGCATAACCTCTAAGTCTCCACTTTTTTAGAATTTATCTTTACCTGCGATCGCCTTCTCGCCATCGCTAAGAATCCTCAATTTTGGAGAAAAAGAAGTCAAAACTCTCTTGTGCTTCAGGAACCGGGTTGCGTTATGATGGTGCTTCTGAACTCTTGATCCATTCAAAAAAATCTCTTCCGCTATCATGTGAAAGAGGTGTAAGGTGTACACTGCACAAACCCATGTGCATATGCATCGGCAGGAGGAGAAAATTTTACGGAGATACCACTGGGAAACTTAATTAGCATGGTCAATCAGAACACGTTAGCTATGGATGTCGGCTTTACTCACGAAGATTTTGCGGCGCTGCTCGACAAATACGACTATCACTTCAGCCCTGGAGATGTGGTTGCAGGAACCGTGTTTAGTTTAGAGCCGAGAGGTGCTCTGATTGACATCGGCGCTAAAACTGCTGCCTACATTCCCATTCAGGAAATGTCGATCAACCGGATTGATAGCCCCGAAGAGGTGCTGCAATCTAACGAAACCCGCGAATTCTTTATCCTCGCAGACGAAAACGAAGACGGGCAACTTACCCTTTCGATTCGTCGGATTGAGTACATGCGAGCGTGGGAACGAGTCCGCCAACTCCAAGCAGAAGACGCAACTGTGAGATCGATCGTCTTTGCCACCAACCGAGGCGGGGCACTCGTGCGAATCGAAGGACTGCGTGGCTTCATCCCCGGTTCTCATATCAGCACCCGCAAACCCAAAGAAGAACTGGTCAGCGAGGAGTTGCCCCTCAAGTTTTTGGAAGTAGACGAAGAGCGCAACCGTCTGGTTCTCAGCCATCGCCGCGCCCTAGTTGAGCGCAAGATGAACCGCCTAGAGGTTGGCGAAGTCGTGATTGGAACTGTGCGTGGCATCAAACCCTACGGCGCATTCATCGATATCGGTGGAGTCAGCGGACTGCTGCACATCTCCGAGATTTCCCACGACCACATCGACACTCCCCACAGCGTTTTCAACGTCAACGACGAAGTAAAGGTGATGATCATCGACTTGGATGCCGAGCGTGGGCGGATTTCGCTCTCCACCAAGCAGCTTGAGCCAGAACCCGGCGACATGGTGAAGAACCCGTCTGTGGTCTACGATAAAGCCGAAGAAATGGCAGCAAAGTACCGCGAACAGATGCAAATCAATCAGCAAGGTGGGGCGGCTCCTGCTGCGGTTGTGGCTCCGGTGGAAGTAGCCCCTGTTGAGTTGGCTCCTGAAGAGATTGAAGACTTGCCTTCTGCAACTGAAGATGTAGAAGAAGAATAACTTCTCGGCAACCTGTCTATCTAAGACTTGTGAGCAAGAAAGGGGGAGAGATCCCTCTTTTTTTGCGATTATTTGCAATTAGGCGAGAAACAAATTTTAATATCATTTTGGGCTTTAGAGTTGTGATTTTAGAGTTGAGAAATCCAATTGCAGGAAGGGTCTGAAGCCGCATCGGCCGCACTCATGCTTTCAACTGATATGAATCTGTTGGAGATCGTGTTTATCTTTCTACTCAGCAACGCCCAATGATTTTATGGTGACAATTCAGTGTGGAGCGATCGTATTCTCCGATGTTCAGGCGGTCATTTTTGATAAAGATGGAACGCTAGCCGACTCTCATGCTTTTCTTAGAGAGTTGACGGTGCGCGATCGCATTTAATCAATGTCCAGTTTCCTGGAACAGAGTTGGCACTGCTGCGTGCCTTTGGTTGGGTTGACAATCAGCTTAATCCGGCAGGGCTGACGGCGGTGGGGACGCGACAGGAAAATGAAATTGCGGCGGCAGCTTGTATTGCCCAAATGGGGCAAGACTGGATCGCAGCGAAGACGATCGCTCAGGCGTGCTTTGCTGAGGCCGATCTCTACCTCGATCGTAGAGCCAAATGGACTCCTCCCTTTGAAGAAGTTCGCTCTTTGCTAGCATCTTTAGCAGCGTTAGACCTCAAGTTGGGGATTTTATCCGCCGACACCGAGGCAAACGTCCGCGATTTTGTAGACTGCTATCAGCTTTCACCTTATTTTCAACTGCAAATGGGAGTGCGGGAAGGGCGCAGTAAACCTGATCCCCGCTTGCTTGAAATTGCTTGCGAAGAGTTGGGAGTCAGCCCCGCCCAAACTATTGTCATTGGAGACTCTCCGGCAGATATTAAACTGGCTCATCTAGGGGGGGCGATCGGAAGTGTGGGTGTCACCTGGGGAGGAACCCACGCCACAAGCCTGATTGGCGCAGATGTGGTGATTGACCGATTTGAACAGATTCAGGCTTGGGCCAAATCGCAAGCCTGAGCAAGTTTGCTGGAATGCCTGTCGATCGCGCTCGCCCTGGTCTTTTCAAGCGCCTCGATCTTGGTCAATAGCTCATCAAAGTCGATCGGCTTGCGAACCAGATCGTTGACTCCAATGTCTGAATAAGGCAGTGTGGAGAGTTCATCATGGGCCGTCATGAACACGATCGGAGTCTTGGAAACTTGACGAATTCGCTGGGCAACTTCGTAACCGTTTAGCCCTGGCATCATAATGTCTAGCAAAACCAGATCAGGCGGAGAGTTTTGAAATTGACGCAGGGCGATCGTGCCGTTTACAGCAGTTTTGACAAGGTATCCTTCTGCTTCTAAAACGGCTTGCATCAAGAATAAATTGTCTACAATGTCATCAACAACAAGAATTTGGTAGCTTTGAGACAGCATCATTCACAAGGTTGCTAGAGAGTAGAAGTGGGGAAGGCAATTGCTCTCTACTAGATATAGTTTTTATTCACATAGGTAAGGTCTTACTCAGGGTAGATTTCAAGCCGTTGTAAGAGAGATCCTTACATTTCCTTAACAACTTCCTCTAAGGGAGCGAAATTTTTCCTTTGGTCGCAGTGCCCTTATAAAAGTAGCCAACTACTTTAGGTAGGTTTTCTGCGGGAAATTGCGCGATCGTCACTTGCTGGAACTGCGTTTCGACCAAGCGCTGAATGTCTCGATCGAGGTGACAGCCATCGGCAATTATCTTCTGAATTGGCGTTAATCGATGCTGCCAGGCTTGGATATTTGGCTCATTGCTCAACCCGTGCTCAATAAAAAAGAATCGCCCTCCTGGTTTGAGGACGCGATAAATTTCTCGCAATGCCTGCTCAACATTGGCAATGCTGCATAGGGTCCAAGTGCTAACAACGCTGTCAAAACTATGCTCTGCCATGGGCAAATTTTCACTATTGATCACGTGCAAATCAACCGCGATATTAGACGATCGCACCCGGCGTGCAGCTAGCGCATTCATCCCCGGATTAACATCAACCGTGGTGAGTTTCTGAAGGTGGGCGGGGTAGTGGGGCAGGTTCAAACCTGTGCCAAATCCAATTTCTAGAGTTTCGCCTGTCACCTGAGAAAGCAGGTCTTTACGGTGACGAGTCAGAGAATCGTCAGACATAGAGCGATCGAGCAATCGCGGCAAAAGAAAGCGAGTGTATAGGTTCATCAATGACATGAAAGAATAATAAACAACACAAAGGTAATTGAATTGATCTAGTAACGCAGGATGGAATCTTAAACACAATATATTTGAGACACTAAAAATACGCCAGTTTGCCGACTGGATTTTTGCTTGAGCGGCATTGAATTCAGATTGAAAAAGAATTTTTTGGCTGAAGATAATACGCCAACGATCGCCATCTTCAACACGCCATCTTCAACACGCCATTTTCAACGCAATAGCAGACCTAATTTTGGTTAAAACAGGAGAAATCACGCAGGCAATTATCCGTAGAATTACATACATCTCTTTTGAGATCCTGTTGAATATCCTGGATTACACAGTGTAGATTATCTGCGTAATCCGGTTCAATCTTGACATTGCTTTTCTGGGTTGCTTCTACATGTCTAAGCCAGTATTCTCTAAAATCACTCGCCAAGATCAGCGCCTTCTCGAACAGCGTCGCCTCAGTCGCTTGCAACAGCTTTTTACCAAAACCCTGGGTCTTTGTTCGTTAAAAATTAGCCGAGGCAACCGATTATCTATTCACTGCCCAGAACCCTGGCTAGTCGATCGACTCCTGGAAGATTTAGAACATTTACTCTACTCGGCTCGCCTGGTTGTGGGAGTCAGCTACCTTTCGATTTGCTACGCTGGAGAGGAAGTGTATCGGAAAAAAACTTGTCAATACGATAATTCTATGCCAGCGAGATGATAGTAATTCAGAACTACGAAGACTAGAACTGGCAATCACTTCAGAGATTTTATCTGTAATACTGACTGAGTAAATTCACATAAAATTGGTCTAAAAAAGTAGATCTCTTGATTTGCTTCTGCCATCCTGTATTAAATTACTCTTTTGCTGGCGGTGTTTAGCTTTGCCCAATTCAATTTGCGTTCCGGTAGCATTGACGATCGCGGGTTCAGATAGCGGCGGCGGTGCGGGCATTCAAGCAGATTTGCGGACGTTTGCCTTTCACCAAGTGCATGGAACTAGCGCCCTCACCTGTGTAACCGCCCAAAATACTCTGGGCGTTACTCGTGTCGATGCGTTGCCAGTCGAGTCAGTGGTGGCCCAAATAGCAGCCGTTGTGCAAGACATTGGTGTACAGGGAGCAAAGACGGGAATGCTGCTCAACCAGGATATTATTGCCGCCGTCGCCGAACAGATTGCAATGCTAAATATTCCTAATTTGGTGGTCGATCCGGTGATGGTGTCGCGAACAGGCGCGCAATTGATTGACGATCGGGCGATCGCTACCCTGCGATCTACTCTGATTCCCCAGGCGACCCTACTCACACCCAACCGCTACGAAGCTCAGATTCTGAGTAGATTAGAAATTACAACGCTAGAAGAAATGCAAGCCGCAGCACAGAAAATCCATCAACTCGGTGCAAAAGCTGTCTTGGTGAAAGGCGGTGGCATGGGTGGAAATTTGTGCGGGGTAGACGTGTGGTTTGATGGCAACCAGCTTCAGACTTTGACGACAGAATGGGTCGAAACCAAAAACACCCACGGGACGGGATGCACCTTGGCAGCCGCGATCGCTGCCAATTTTGCCCTCGGAAAAACCGGCCTCGAAGCCGTGCGATCGGCAAAAAAATACGTCACTGAGGCGCTCAAATTTTCTCTTAATGTTGGCAAAGGCCAGGGCCCCGTCGGGCACTTCTTCCCCCTCTTAAAGTGATAGGGCGATCGAGAGTACCCTAGAGAAAAATTTATTCAAACATAAGTCTGGTTAACTAACCAATCTTTTTCCCTCATCCCCAACTCTTCTACCCCTGGTGGTAAAAGAGGAGGCAGAACAAGCCAATTTATAAGTCCCTGGCCCACTTTGGCAGAGATTGGGGTGAGGGTCTTCTGAGTTTTGTCAGTCAATCCGCCAAGTCCGCTTAAAGTTTCACCAGGGAAATCTTGCTAACTTCAAAGAGTAGATGAAGTTTATTTCGAGTGAAGCTGAATCTTCTCAGTGGAATTGCTAGGATGCAACCACGCAAACGAGGGATTTGTGTAATCCTCCAAAGTTTGGGTTCTTGAGGAACTTGACCCATTTTTTTGCATGAATCAACCATCAAAAATTTAGGAAAACGAGTCGCCAAAAAGACATCCAGACCCCAAGGTTTCTCACAAATTTCCCCCTGAAGCTGAATGATATAATTTCCGCAAGCTATCGAGCTTATTGAGTCAATTAGTAAGAGGAGAATTCCTTGTCACGTCGATACTATTTCACCTCTGAATCAGTCACTGAAGGACATCCCGATAAAATCTGTGATCAGATCTCTGACACCATTCTGGATGCCTTACTTGCACAAGATCCCAAAAGTCGCGTTGCTGCTGAAGTCGTTGTCAACACTGGGTTGGTTCTCATTACGGGTGAGATTACCTCCAGTGCTCATGTCAACTACATCGAACTGGCGCGTCAAAAGATCGCCGAAATTGGTTATACGGGCGCAGAAAATGGGTTTTCTGCCAACAGTTGCGCTGTGCTAGTCGCGCTTGATGAACAATCTGCCGACATTGCTCAAGGGGTCAACACTGCCCAAGAAACTCGCGAAGAATCGAGCCAAGAAGCTCTAGATTCTACAGGCGCGGGCGACCAGGGGATCATGTTTGGGTTTGCTTGTAACGAGACTCCCGAATTGATGCCGTTGCCGATCAGTCTTGCCCATCGAATTTCCCGCAAACTGGCAGCCGTCCGCAAGACGGGGCAACTGTCATATTTGCGCCCCGATGGCAAAACCCAGGTGACGGTTTTGTATGAAAACGATCGCCCGGTGGGCATCGACACGATTTTGATCTCGACCCAACACACTGCGGCGATCGGAGATATTTCCGATGTGGCGGGCGTGCAGGCCAAGATCAAAGAAGATCTATGGGCGTTGGTTGTCCAGCCTATTTTTGCCGATATTGACATCAAGCCTGACGACAACACTCGCTTTTTGGTCAACCCCACGGGTAAGTTTGTGATTGGCGGCCCCCAGGGTGATTCTGGCTTAACGGGTCGCAAGATTATTGTAGATACCTACGGCGGCTATTCTCGGCATGGCGGTGGTGCATTTTCTGGCAAAGACCCCACCAAGGTCGATCGCAGTGCAGCTTATGCGGCGCGTCATGTGGCCAAAAACATTGTCGCGGCTGGGTTGGCAGACAAGTGCGAAGTGCAGTTGAGCTATGCGATCGGGGTGGCTCGCCCGGTGAGCATTATGATTGAAACCTTTGGCACGGGCAAGATTGCTGAAGATCAGCTTTTGGAGTTGGTCAATCAGCATTTTGAGTTGCGTCCCGCGGGGATCATTCAGGCGTTTAACCTACGCGGTTTGCCCGGGGAGCGTGAAGGCCGTTTCTATCAAGAAGTCGCTGCCTACGGTCACTTTGGGCGCACTGATTTAGAGCTTCCCTGGGAGCAAACCGACAAAGCCGCCCTCTTAAAAGAGGCGCTAGCGGCGACTGCGGTGCGCGGATAAGGTCTTGCAAACTCCTTGAAGTTTGTAGAATTTCTTTTGTCTAACCCCCTGGGAGACTTTGACTCTTGGGGGATTTTTTGCAAAAATCTTGAGAACGATCGCAAAAATGGCACTGCAAATCATACACTTTGTTCCACAACCTTCTGCAAACTGCTACGCCAAATCTCCTCGCTAGGGTAAGATGGTATTTGGCTTACGGAGAGGTGGCAGAGTGGTCGATCGCGTTCGACTTGAAATCGAATGAACCGAAAGGTTCCGTGGGTTCAAATCCCACCCTCTCCGCTTTAATTTTATCCATGATTCTTGTTCCTCAAGGTGCAGAATATCGAGCGGTTTGTCGAGGGGCAAGGCAACTTGACAAACCACCTCAAGTGGTGGCAATTCCAGTTGGCGTTGCCTCGGTGACTCGTTTTCTGCAAGACTTTCAGGAGTCTGATTTGGGCGAAAACATTTTGGTCATGGGGTTGTGCGGCAGTTTGATAGGTGAATTGCAGGCTGGTGATGCAGTTTTATATCGAGACTGCGTAGATGTAGAAAGCATTTGGCAATGCGCTACTCAGAGATTTCAGGGTCAACTTGTGAGAGGGTTGACGAGCGATCGCATTCTCACGGCCGTCGCCGAAAAACTAACCCTGGGCAAGCTTCACCAGGCGCAGGTCGTCGATATGGAAGGGTCAGCCATTCTCAAAATTCTCGCACCCTCTGGCGTTTCGATCTCTATGCTGCGGGTCGTGAGCGACGATGTACGGCACGATCTCCCCGACCTGACGGGAACGATCGATTCAGAAGGACGGCTACGATCGTTTCCGCTTGCCCTGTCGCTGCTCAGACAACCGATCGCTGGCACTCGTTTAATTAGAGGCTCCCTCAAAGCGCTACGAGTTCTAGAAAATTTGACCGCCACGCTGCCGAGGTTCTGAGTTTTGTTGCAGAGGTTTGGCTTCGTCAAGCTGTGCGAAAGGGGCAAACATTGAGGGTTGGTACGGGATTTGGCGGGTTTTGGTCTGCAAAATAATTCTTGACTCACGATGAGTCTCTTGCCTGCGATCGGCTAGACTATCTACTCGATCGCTATTTATATCATCAAGATGTCTCAGATAAGACCTGGAAAACATTTGGAGTTTTGCCCTGTTGGGGGTTGTGCTGAGTTGGCTGATTAGCTGCGGAACACCTGCAAAACAAGCGGCATCGGGTCAGGCAGAAGTCGAGTTTTGGACGATGCAGCTACAGCCGCAATTTACTGACTATTTCAATCAGTTAATTGCCAGTTTTGAGAAAGAAAATTCAGGTACAAAAATCCGTTGGGTAGATGTGCCCTGGGCAGAAATGGAGCGGAAGATTCTCACGGCTGTTGCGGCAAAAAGTGCGCCGGATGTTGTAAATTTGAATCCTAACTTTGCGTCTCAATTAGCAGCAAAAAATGCCTGGCTAGAACTCGATACAAAAGTTCCATCTGAGGTAAAACAGCAGTATTTTTCTAACATTTGGCAATCGAGTACTTTAGATGGAAAAACCTTTGGGCTTCCCTGGTATTTGACGACGCGGGTAGCAATTTATAATACTGATTTACTCAAGCAAGCAGGAATTTCTCAACCCCCTACTAATTATGTAGAACTTGCTCAAGCCGCAAAACAGATCAAAGAAAAAACTGGGAAATATGCGTTTTTTGCTACCGTTGTTCCAGAAGATTCGGGAGAGGTGTTGGAGTCATTTGTGCAGATGGGCGTTCAGTTGATCGATAGTCAAGGTAAAGCTGCATTCAAGACTCCGCAAGGCAAAGCGGCATTTGAGTATTGGGTTAATCTCTACAAAGATGGACTGATGCCCAAGGAAGTATTGACCGAAGGACACCGCCACGCGATCGACCTTTACCAACAAGGACAAACCGCAATTTTGGCATCGGGTGCAGAGTTTTTAAAGACTATTGAAAAGAATGCTCCTTCGGTTGCCAAGGTGTCTGCCTCTGCGCCTCAAATTTCGGGTGACACAGGCAAAAAGAATGTTGCCGTGATGAATTTAGTGATTCCTAAAGATACCGATCAACCCGACGGGGCGCTCAAGTTTGCTTTGTATGTGACGAACAATCAAAATCAGCTTTCTTTTGCCAAAGCTGCGAATGTTTTACCCTCGACGATCGCTGCTTCTCAAGACAGTTACTTTACGACCGTTTCGGCAACGGCGACACCCGTAGAAAAAGCCAGAATGGTCAGTGCTAGCCAACTCAAAACGGCTGAAGTTTTGATTCCGGCAATGAAGAATGTAAAGGAATTGCAGAAAGTTATCTACCAAAACTTACAGGCTGCAATGCTAGGGCAAAAAACGGTTGATCAAGCACTAAACGATGCGACTCAAGGCTGGGATAGTCGATCGTGAGGCTAAAACAACAGTAGTCGCCCCTGGTTGACTGACAAAACTCAAAAAGCCCCTCACCCCCAACCCCTCTCCCCAGAACCGGGGCGAGGGGGCTTTTTAAATCTGGGTTTGTT
>JAAUOZ010000068.1 GCA_012034655.1 Leptolyngbyaceae cyanobacterium CSU_1_3
GCCCCTCACCCCAACCCCTCTCCCAGAGCGGGCGATAGGCTTTTAAATCTGGGTTTGTTCCGGCTTCCCTTCTCCCACCAGGGGAGAAGGGATTGAGGGATGAGGGGAAAGATTTGCCAGTCAACTGGTGACGGCGGGGTTGCCTTGATATCACTGCAAAGATCGCGAACTTAAAATCCCAAATGGTATGGCATTCAAGATAGCGTCAGTTCGACGGCTGGAGGTTTGCCCTCACCCCAAACCCCTCCCTACAAAAGGTCGCCCACCTTACACCGAGGACTACTAGTTGCCCCCATTCGAGTGCTGTGCCATTTCCATGAGGATGACTTGAGAACTCTGCTCAGGGGTCTGATTGGCGGGGCGACGCTGGATATAGTGACCGTCGGGCTGCAAGTCCCAGGCGTAGCGGTTGTCTGCCAGCATGATGCCCAAAATTTCTTGCAGGTCTTTGGCAATGTCAGCATCTTCGACTTGCACCACCGCTTCGACTCGGCGATCGAGGTTGCGCGGCATCCAATCAGCACTGCCGATAAACAGTTCGTCGTCGCCATTGTTGTGGAAGTAGAAGATGCGAGAGTGTTCTAGAAAACGCCCCACAATGCTGATAACGCGAATGTTTTCACTCAGATCGGGTACACCAGGACGTAGACAGCAAATGCCGCGCACAATCAGATCAATTTGCACCCCGGCTTGAGAGGCTGCATAGAGGGTTTGGATCAGTTTGGCATCGACGAGGGCGTTCATCTTGGCGACGATCCGCCCCTGTCCGCCGTTGTGCTGGTGATCGACCTCGCGATTGATCAAGCTGACCATACGATCGCGTAGATCCGTCGGAGCCACCAAAAGCTTGCGATAGGATTGCTGCCGCGAGTAACCCGTCAAAGAGTTAAACAACTCCGTCAAGTCTGCGCCCAATTCTTCGCGACAGCTAAACACCCCAATGTCAGTGTAGAGTCGGGCAGTTTTGGGGTTGTAGTTCCCCGTGCCAATGTGAACATAGCGGCGAATTTTGCCATCTTCTCGCCGGACAATCAACACCAGTTTGGTATGTGTTTTTAGCCCGACTAGCCCATAAACTACATGCACCCCGACATCTTCTAGCTTTCTGGCCCAGTTGATGTTGTTTTCTTCGTCAAATCGGGCTTTTAGCTCTACTAGGGCGGCGACTTGCTTGTCGTTTTCGGCGGCGGCGATCAGGGCGTTGACGATCGGAGAGTCTCCCGACGTGCGATAGAGAGTCATTTTGATCGCTAGCACATTGGGGTCGTGGGCGGCTTCGGCGATGAAGCGTTGCACACTGCGCGAGAACGAATCATAGGGGTGATGCACCATCAAATCTTGTTTGCGAATCACCGAAAAAAATCCTCTTCGCCCTCCTTGCCCAGGTCTTCGATCGGCGTTTCGTTGATTCGTCTGAGGCGAGGCGGTGTCACTGGGTTCCACACCGGATCTTTGAGATCGGGCAGGGGCAGCCCACCCAAGGAAAATAAGTCTCGCAGGCAGAGCACCCCCTCTACTTCGTAGACATCGTTGAGGGTCAGTCCCATTTCGCGAATCAGCATGTCGCGCATGGTTTCGGGCATCGAAGCATGGATTTCTAAACGAACGATCGATCCACCAAATCGGCGTTTGCGAAGTTCTTGCTCGATCGCTAGCATCAGATCTTCGGCTTCGTCCTCTTCGACATCCAAATCGGCGTTGCGAGTGATGCGAAAGGGGTGATATTCCAAAATATCCATGCCGACAAACAAAGGGTTGAGGTTGTGGGCAATCACTTGTTCTAGAGGAACCCCCGCCCAAACCGTGGCGCGAGTTCGGGGGGCCGAGATGGGTAAGTCTTGCGTTTCTGAGGGTAACGGAATAAAGCGGGGCAACATTCTGGGCACTTTCACCCTGGCAAACAGTTCTTCGCCCGTGTTGCCGTCTTTGACGACCACCGCCAGATTGAGACTGAGATTTGAGATATAGGGAAAGGGATGGCTGGGATCGATCGCCAACGGAGTCAGCACCGGAAACACCTGTTCGTGAAAGTAGTTTTGCAAATAGGTGCGCTGTTCTTGGCTCAGATCAATATAATCCAACAAATAAACGCCCTGCTCAGCCAGTTGAGGACGAAGGGCTTGCTCAAAATGGCGATGTTGTTTGATCACCATGGGGCGCAGGGTGGTATTGATCATCTCCAACTGTTCTTTGGGGCTGCGTCCGTCAACGCTGAGTTTGCGAACTTCTGCCTCGACTTGTTCTTTGAGGGCGGCCACTCTGACCATGAAATATTCATCCAGGTTGGAGGTAAAAATTGCCAGAAACTTGAGCCGCTCTAATAGAGGAGTGCGCGGATCAAAAGCCTCGTGCAACACCCGGTGATTGAACTCCAGCCAACTCATTTCACGGTTGAAAAAGTTTTTAGGATCGCTCAAATTAATTTCCACAGTTGTTTTTTTCCGCCGCATACGCTAAAAAACCTCGTCTTCGATGCCAATCCACCACTGCCCCAAGTTCATCAGGTCTTGGTGAATGTCTGCTAATTTACGTTCGTAGTCTTCTGGAGAAAGACTATCTCGTTGTTCTTTGAGCTTGAGCAAGCGCAGTTGAGCGAGCAGCCAGGGTTTAGAGATACCGTCTGTTGCTTCTACGTAGCGTGCCAGTTCATTGCTATTCATAAGACTAGAGCGTAATGGTTAAGGGTTAAGCAGGGTTTAAGGGGTTAGTTGTTTCTACGGTATCGCGATCGTTGCCATTGTTCGTCGTCTATGGTTAGAAATAGTTAGAACCCTGGTTAGAAGTTTGTCCCTTGCAAACGCTAGACATTGCACCGAAGATGGAGACAAAAAAACAGCCCGCGATCGTGGGGCGTGTTGAAAGGTTAAATTTTCTACGATCGTAATAATGACTAAGGGATGTGGATTCAATCATTCCGTCAACTGCAAGGTTGTCTCGCCCTCACCCCAGCCCTCTCCCAATCTGGGAGAGGGAGCAAGAGTCCGGTTCCCCTGCTCCCAACTTGGGAGTAGGGGTTAGGGGATGAGGGCGAAAATCTCGGCATTCATAAATCCACATTCCTAAGCAGCCAAATTTTGGGCTACGAAGTCCCAGTTTACGAGCTTCTCCAAGAAATTGTCGATGAAGGCAGGGCGAGCATTCTTGAAGTCGATGTAGTAGGCATGTTCCCACACATCTAAGGTGAGCAGAGCCTTTTGTCCGTGTGCCAGAGGGTTCTCTGCATTGGGAGTTTTGACGACCTTCAACGTCCCAGCTTCTTCAACAAGCCAAGCCCAACCGCTCCCAAACTGAGTAGCCGCAGCATTTTTGAACTCTTCTTTGAACTTTTCGTAGCTGCCAAAGGCCGCATCGATCTTAGCTGCCAACTCTCCCGTCGGAGCGCCGCCCCCCGTGGGCGAGAGGCAGTTCCAGAAGAAGGTATGGTTCCAAACCTGAGCAGCGTTGTTAAACACGCCCATTTTGGCCGGATCTTTGAAAGTCATTCTGATCACGTCTTCGAGAGACTTATCAGCGAGTTCGGTGTCTTTGGTCAGGTTGTTGAGGTTGGTCACGTAGGCGGCGTGGTGCTTGCCGTAGTGGTAGTCAAAGGTTTCCGCCTTCATGCCGTGCGGCTCAAGAGCATCTTTTGCAAAGGGCAAGGGGGGCTGTGTGAATGCCATGGTGTTCTATCCTCTCCTAGTCTGGTGTCTCGCTCAAACGAATGGAAATATTTTCGCATCCCATCAAGCTGGCCTCTGAGCGCGATTTTTGAATTAGAAATCGGCAGAAACATAACTTAATGCTGAGATTCTACCATCAGTCAGAGGAAACCTGGAGGGGGCTGATGGTGGCGGTGCATTGTTTTGAGGGAGGCGAGAGGGTTTCTCTATCTCGGATTTCTAGCGTTAAGCCCGTTGCCTTTTGGGTGGAGATTGGCAATGAAAATATAACTTGAGACGTAGGAGCATGGGCAAGTTTGGCGGTTTGGGTGGCGTGAGCCTGGTCGTCGATCGCCCGCAGTGTCAGCTCTACACCAGGGCACTGAGACTGGCTGTAGGCAATGCGACCGCTCACCGTCAGGCGATCGGGCAGAGGGTGCGTATACAGAAAAGTGGTGACAGGGGTGGGCGTGGTGGGTGTGGGCACAAAGGAGGAGCGCGATCGTACCGAATAAACGCCCCGCCTCTCGCCAAAGATCGTGGTGAGGGGCGGGTTCGATCGCGACCCAATCTAGCTGTCTGCCAGGGCGAGAACCGACGGCATTCTTCATGGCGGCGAGGGTGTTGAGGGCGGTCGCCAAGGAAGTCGATCGCACCCGTCTGTAAAGGTTTACCCGCACCTGGTTGGCCAGTCGAAATTCGGGGGGCAGGCGCGAAAAATCTTGGGAAATCTGCCAGCGATCGTCAAAAATATCGCCGATCAGTTTGACGATTTCTTGATCTTCGGGGCGAATCTGATGCTGAAACGGGGTCGCCGTGACGAGGTAGTCTGCCTGAAGCATCTGCTCAATGGGATAGCGATCGCGCGAGTCAATGTCTTCGGCTGGCAACAGATTCAGCGATCGATGGCCATAGAGCGCATCTTCTACAAAGCCGAGCAGATTTGAGTTGAGGAGCGAAGAAGCAGCCCCGACATAAATGGGGGGTGGCTTTTGGGATGCGATCGTCCGTAGAGTCTGCACCAGGCGGGCCAATTCGTCGTAATCGCTGCGCCTGAGGGGGGGATTGTTCGCCGCAAAGAGTTCGCTAAATTTTGTGCCGACGACCTCTGGCAATAGGGTCATCCCCAGGCGAGTGGGGCGGAGGAGAGTTGAATCTAAAAAACTGACGGGGGCGAGTCCGATCCAAATATTACAACATAGAAATAATCCTAAAACTACCAATGGAACTGTACGCGAACGAGCTTGGAGAAGTGCCCAGGTGAATGAAACTAATCCAAAAATAATCAAAGCTGTGAAATGAGTTGTGTAATGCACTCCAACTTGCTTAACTCGGCTCACCCAGACTATGAATAGAAATCCATAAAACAAGATTAGAAACCCGGCGGTGGAATGGGAGAGAAAACGCTTTCTGAACCCGATCGCAAACCCTAAGCCTGCTAGCAGCCAAACAACCCACCCATAGGCAATGCCGTAGTATTGCAATCCCTGGCTCAGTGAGACCTCGTAGGAGGTATATAAACTTGAGAAATCATTGTGTAATACGACTCTCAGAAAGTGTTTGCCAAAGGTGATCAGCGTGATCGCGCCGACGATCGCCACGCCCGCCAACCGAATGACACTTTGCCCGATCGCCCGCCACCCTCGCCCCGACGTTGCCGCCCCCACCAGGAGGGTGACAGTCATCGCCCCAAAAAAGGCAATCACCCCATAGGCAAAGTGACGACGAAACAGGGGCGTGAATCCGAGGAGAAGTCCGATCGTCACTATTTGCCAGCGCGATCGCAATTCCACATCTCGTAGATAAATCCAGGTGGCGATCGCCATCCCCAAAGCGGCTCCGATATCTACATAACCTCTGAGCGTCGGCAACCAAAACATCGGCATTGCGATCGTCATCCATGCGGCGATCCAGCGAACGGTGCGCGGCGGGGCAGCGGGAATCAACTGCGTGGCGATCGTCCCTACGACCCAGGCAAACGGCAGCAGATACACCAGGGCCACACTGAGAATGTACGTGACTCGCCCGTTGCCAAACGCCCAGCGAAACGGCAACAGCAGCAAAACTGGGTAATCGCTATAGTCGCTTCCTGCCGATCGCCAGGTCGTGCGGAGGGCCTGAAGGGGTGAATTCTGAAACTCAGTCAGTTTCTTTTCGAGAATCCACGAATAGGTGGTGTAATCCCACCAGTAAAAGGTGCGCTCACTCAGGACGTAGGCAACAACCAGGACGATCGTCATCCCTCCCAGAAAAGCCAAAACTCCGCTCTGAGGGGAGCGATCGAACCCCTTAATGGGAACTTTTTCGAGCGATCGCAGCACAGGAATCATTAACGACACCTCCCAAATGGTGGACTGAGCTTCTACCCCTTTAGGCAGAACCGCCCCTATTTTGGTTGGCCAAAGCGAATGGTTAATCTTCCGATCGAAGGAGTTTTGACCTAATTTTGACCTAATTTCTCTACAAAAAAGTCCCAGTTCACTAGGCATGAACTGAGACCATAAATCAGGGTGCATCTACCATTCCTTAATGCTGCAATTTTGGCTGTACTCCGGATTGATTCATCAGGGAACTATGAAGGTAGGAGCAAGATTGAGCAAAATTGTTTAAACTTCCGATAATGTGAAGCGCGATCAAGTGCCCTCACATGACCCGTGTCATGATAGCTAAGAGAAGCAGCCTCCTGTAAATTTACGGGCGAGGTTTCACCAAGTGCGATCGCTGAAAATCGTGAGTTTAATCAGGTCGAGGAGTTTGAGGAGGACGAGTTGGGGCAAATGACCGCTCGCCGTTACATCCCTATGAAAAGCGGCACTTCTCAATCGCCTTTACGTCTTTTTATTTTGGGACCTCATTCTGTATTTCTTCGGCGAGATGTCCCAAAGTTTGTCATTCTAGAGACGGGATTTGTGAAGATTCCTACTTTTCGATCGTAAACTTACGGATCTTGCCTGACCACCCCTTTTAAGAAGCGGTTAATAAGAAAATTGCCCATTTCAATTGAACATAAGCGTTAGACCTCTCAATTAGGTCTTCTTGGAGAGTAGATGTGACTCAGGAATTCTACATTTCTGTGACTCCGGTTGGAGAAGACGGATACTTAGTTCGGACAGAACGAGTAGCAACCGGAGTACCCTTAGCCGAAGAACTCGTCACCTGGAAGGTCGAAGAATGGCTCACCCAGGCAGGTCAATTGATGCATGATCCGCTTCTGGGTCTGCTGCGGGGCAATTTATTTTCCCTTGGCAAGCCGCGATCGGGTCAGCCTACCAGCCCAGATGCTTCTCTGTCTGCCAACCTCGTCGAATTTGGGCAAACCCTCTACAACTCTCTCTTTCAAGGCACGATTCGAGATAGCTGGGTGATCGCCCAGGGCATCGCCCACAACCATCGCGAAGACCTGCGACTGCGGCTAGGCTTGAAGGGCGATCTGTTGCCCCGTCTGCCCTGGGAAGTGCTCCACGCCGGAAACCGCCCCCTATCAACGGGAACGGATGTCGTGTTTTCACGCTACCAAGCGGCCTTCACGTCGATGGCCACCGTCCTACAAAACGTCCCGATCGCCGCGCCCCGACCAAAGCCAAACCCTGCGAATTCTCATGGTCTTGGCAGCGCCCACCGATCAAGAAGTGCTGGCGCTCAAAGAAGAAGCAAGCCACCTCAAAGAAGAACTTCAGAAAGAGTCTCTCACCAGCCGAGACCTACTCCCCGCCATCGAACTGACCATTCTCGAACAACCCGGACGCGAACAACTCACCCAAGCGATCGAGCAGGGGCATTACCAGGTTTTGCACTACGCCGGCCACAGCAACCTGGGCGCATCGGGAGGCGACCTCTATTTGGTCAGCGATCGCACGGGGCTGACCGAAGTTCTCAGTGGCGACGATTTGGCAGGTCTGCTGGTCAACAATGGCATTCGCATGGCCGTTTTTAACTCTTGCCGCGGCGTATACACCGCCACCTCTGACCCCAATAGCGAATCTGACGCTGGAAACCTCACCGCCGCTCTACTCAAGCGAGGCGTTCCTGCTGTGCTGGCCATGGCAGAACGGATTCCTGATGATGTCGCCCTCACCCTCAGCCGCCTGTTTTATCGCAATCTTAAGCAGCGATCGCCCATCGACCTCAGCCTCAGTCGCGCCCGGCAAGGGCTACTGTCTTCCTACGGCTCCAACCAACTCTATTGGGCCCTGCCCATTCTCTATCTGCACCCCGACTTTGATGGCTATCTACAAGCCCCAGTGGACGTTTTGGAATTGGCCGATTTTGATGAAGATCTCACAGAAGACGACATCGGCTTTGATGACCCCGAATATAGCGCCGACCAAAAACGATCGAAGATCTGTTTGGCGAACTCACTCGCCTACCCACCCCTACCAGAGAAAATGGAGCCGCCCACCCTTCTTTCTCTGAACCCGACGATGTATTTGCGGCAGACCCCACCGCTGCAAACCTCAGCAGCGCGGAAGACTACATCACCCTAGGAGAAACCCTTTTTGAGCAAGGAAATGTCGCCGCAGCGATCGGAGCCTTTGGCGATGCCCTCCAACTCGACTCTAACTCGGCTGAGGCTTATGCGTGCTTGGGGGTTGCCCTAGAACAATATGGCAGAGTCAACCAGGCGATCGTGGCCTACGAGATGGCCGTCGAACTCGACCCCCAGCAGCAAAGCGCTCAACAAAATCTGCGCCGCCTCCAAGTAGCCCACAATCTACCCACCCAAAATTTCAGCCAAAACTCATCCCTGGAGGCAGCCCAACCCCAAAACCCCAAAGAAGGCGTACAGGTAGGCTCAGAAAGGACGACCAGCGAGTCGCCTACCCCCGCTACCCCTACCCCCATTGATCGCATCTTCGCCCCACCCAAAGCGACCCTGCGTCGTCGTCCTTGGGCGATCATTGGGGTAGCAAGTGCGGGGGTGGTGGCGATCGGCGCTTGGGGCATTTCGCGGGCGATTTCTTCTAAACCCCAGCCAAACGACATTCTGCCGCAAATCGACGCACTCAACCAGATTCCCAAAACTCCTGCCAACTCATCGACTCCCAGCAAAGACGAAACCAATGATGTCACAGCCCTGGCGATCAAAAACTTTGCCCAGGGCAACCTCCGCATCGGACAGCAAGAGGTCGAAGCGCTCCTCGATCGCGGTGCTCTAAATGCTGCCGATACAGCTTTAGCGGCTGTTCCTAGGAGCCAGGTGGGCAATCCGTCGATCAATTTTTTGCGGGGCAGACTAGCCTGGCAATCAGCAAAGACGGGCAATCGTAATTTTAGAGCAGAGGATGCCCGCCGCTTCTGGGACACTGCCGCCAAAGGCAAGCCCGATCCGGTTTACTTCAACGCCCTGGGTTTTGCCTACTATGCCGAAGGAAATCTACAACGCGCCACTGATGCCTGGTTTGAGTCGCTCAGACTGCTCGAACAGCAAGCCACAGGTCAGGCAAAGCCCTCGCCAGACGGGTTGACTGCTTACGCGGGTTTAGCCCTGGCCTCCCAAAAATCTGCGGCGACACAGCCCGCCGATCGGCAAGCCAAACTTAGAGGCGAAGCCGTTCGATTGCGCGATCGTGTCCTCCAAGCTGCCCCCGAAACCTTTCACCAAAGGGCACTCTCTAATAACTGGCTGTGGACTGAAGCAGCAATCAAGGACTGGCTAGCACTCCAAGCCGTGAAATAGTAGGTCTAAGGGAAAAAACTACATCAACGAGGAAACCGATTTCTGCTTGCGGATATCCATCATGTCGGCCAGGTTGGTGTTGCCCCAATCCAAATGATGCGCCTCCTCAGGGGGAACGATCGTCACCACAGGCGGGCTGACAGACACCACAGGAGTCGATCGCGGCAATGGAGCAATGGGCAATGGGGCGATGGGCAATGGGGCAATGGCCACCCCGGTCGGTTGTGCGTGGGCTGCGGTGCGAGGTTTGGGGCGAGTCACCAGCCTCGGCTGCGGCTTGCTGGGTGAGAGTTGTTTTGCTAGCAAGAAAGACATGCCGCCACAGCCCAGGGCGATCGCTGCCAACAAGCCAAAGGACGAAGCGGGTTTGGCCTCAAATCGAGACTGCTGAGAAGTTTGAGCAGATGCAGCCACTTCTGGCGGTGGCTTTTCGATCTCCGACGAATCGACGACAATTAGACTTCTTGCCCCAACCCAGGTGAGTGATATCGTCAATAACCAAACGCTACTCCAGAGCAAAAACGGCTGCCGTTGCGTAAATGCAACTAGAAAGACCAACCAGCCAGGTGTCCCATTTTCTCTGAGTTTCTTAGCGGTAGATATGTGCGGCAGAGCGCCGTCTGGGTCAATATTTTGTGAATTCACCATAACGATTTTGAGATTGCTCTGAGGAGACGATCGGGCTAATGCGTACAGATTCTACTGAATAATTCCCTGTTTAGCTAATTTTTTTTAATTTATTGGCAATAAAACCTATCATAGGGCATAGAAAAAACCTGCCCAAAGCCTGCCAAAAATTAGTTCACGACCTGTCAATTTCACGTATTTTTCCATCTCTCGCGTAGCCTAGCCTAGGCAAGCCTCATTCCTCTGGGGGTGAGTTAATCACCGATGTTTAGAACAATCCTTTTAAGCATGGTCGAAAAGCGTGGTAGAGCGAGACAACAACTGCATTGGTGGCGACTACCACACCTTCCGCTTCAACCTTGAATCCTCGTTAGCTAAAAGAATTTCTTCGCTGCCTAACCTCTAAGAGCAGGACATCTAAAAAAGAGACTGGGTTCTATATTGCGCCAGCAAGAGGTGCAAAGTAAGATGCTGGTTCTCACTGCGCGGCTTCAGAAGTGGTTAGTAAGATAGAGGCAACATTTTTGCTGAAGACAACTATACTTCTCTTTTGATTCCATCGACTGTCGTGTACCTAGAACCTAGTCGTGGGCTAAACGGACTGGGTTCCATACAAGCTTCTATTCCACGTAGGATGGCTAATTTCGCTCGATAGATCTTTTGCTGCTCAGGTGTCAGAATCTCTCCATTGTTTGAGCTTCAAAATCGCGGAAGATTTTTGCCCTACTAGGGGGAGCGATCGTGATTGCAGGGGAGTTTTCTTGCTGTGTGAGAGCAAGCTGTGATCTCGATTCGCTCAGTCATCAAACTTTCTGAAGTAAGGACTATAGATTCGGGGGTAGGAGAACCCGATCGATGACATGAATCACGCCATTCTTGGCATCAATATCCGCTTTGACGACGTTGGCATTGTTGACTCTGACACGCCTATGCTGCACCTGGACAGCGACGGGGCTACCTACCACGATTGCCACTCGCCCAGAGCGCAAATTCTTCGCCATCAGATCGCCCGAAACGACGTGGTAAATCAACACCTTGCGGAGCAAATCGCGATTTTCTGGCTTCAGTTAGAACCAAGCTTAGATTCGGGTCTTGATGAGCATACGAAGCGAGCGTGCGATCGGATGAATGATTTTTTCGAGTTATTTCAACCCAGATACACTAGTTTGCAAACGGGTTCAACCACAAAAGAATGGTTTTTTCTAGTTGAGCTAGTTCTCGGTAAACCTCTTGACGGGCCCACTGGGCGATCGCGTCAAAGGGCGTAAAGTTTGCCCCGGCTTGCCAGCGCACGTCCTGTCCGAGGGGGGTGAGATGAGTCCCGTTGAGGGCTTTTGTAGCGACCATGCCCGGAAATTGGCGATCGAGTAGGGCAGAAAGCGGGGCGGTCTGGTCGATCGTGTCATTCGAGAATTTGACCAGTAAATTGCGGCGCACCTGGTAGCGATCGCCGATCAGCTTCATCGTCTCTGGGGGTGACGGGCTAAATTCTACCGAGAAGACGGGCGAAAACTGCTCAACCAAAGGAACAGCATCGCGGGCAGAAAAATTGTTGTAGGAAATCAAAATATTGCCTGCCCGATCGACCTCAAACAGGCTGCCAATCAGCAGGTGCAGTTTACAACCCATGCTGTGACCCAGCCCATAGATGGGGATGTAGCGCCGTTTGATCAGGCGATGCAACGGTTCTAGGGCCGCGTCAAAGGTTTGCAACACCGATCGGGCAATGTCTACATGGTCAAACGTGTTGACAAACGGAGTCGCGACGATCGCGTATCCCTGGGCTGCCAGATATTCCAACAAGCGTCGATAGGTGAGTTGGGGAGCCGTCGCCACAAATGCGCCGCCCAAAAAGTGAATGATCGCCACGGGTCGATCGGGAACCAAAACCCAATTGCCAGAAATTTCTTGCCAATCCATTAAATTTTTACGCTACTGAATTTTTACGCTACGAGGTCTCAAGTCCCATTGTCACTGGTTGGGGAGGGGTCGGTGGCAGAAATTGTGACGGACATTCCACCCAAGAAGGTTCGGTTCTACGATCGCCGAAACGTCCTAAATCCAGATACGCTCGTAATCAGGTAGCGAGTCTGTTTAAAGATGATGCACGAGTGGATATTGCCAACGCTGAGTGAAATTCTGACCCGGAGCGATCAGCCTCAAGATGCCTCAGACTCTTGCTTTTGGGATGGAGCGCATTCGCCCAAAGATAAGCTTTCTGCGGCCCAACAGCGCCTCCGAGCCGAGCGAGAATGGTTTGGTGCGATCGCCGCCCTAGAGACCCTTCTAGAGCAAGCGCCGCCCAAAAATTCGGACTTTTCTCTAAGAGGGCTGCTGCTTTCGGGGCCATTACCCGTGCTGAGCAAGCCAGAGTTGCTGACAAACTTTGCCACCTGGTCTTTTACGGCTGATCCTTTCGCAACGTTGATTGGCATACCCTTTCAGCTTCCTCCAGCATTGGATGAGTCAGCCTCACGGGAAACGAACCCTACATTATCGCTGTTGCCCGGAGACCCGATCTCCGCAGAGCAGTTTTGTTTGGTGCTCACGGCAGAGTTTAGCTTGGCGATGGTGCTGGGCGAAAATGCGACTGGAGAACCGATGTTTTCCTTCTCGTTTGATCCTGCAATTGTCGAGCGAGTTTGGCAAACCCTAAAATTGCGGGTGGTGTTGACCAACGCCCACCAGATGAGCCGATTAGATCGGTTATTCGATCAGTTTCCGCCGATCGCCCCTGACTATAAGCAAGTCACTCAATTTAGCCATCTGCTGCTCAAGCACCTCCCAACCGAAGACACTAAAGAATCGCCCCTGCACGCAGAACAGATCGAAATCGCCCTGCGAAGAACCCATAGGCGCACGGTTCACGCGGCTCATTCTCCGGCCTCCCATCCGACGCACACCTCCCACACTCAAAGCGCCGATGTTGAGCTACTTCAAGCGATCGCCCACGAAGTTCGCACGCCGTTGACAACCATTCGGATGCTGACACGCTTGCTGCTCAAGCGTCGTGACCTACCGCCCGATGTGATCAAACGACTAGAAATGATCGATCGTGAATGCAACGAGCAAATCGATCGCTTTGGGCTAATCTTCAGAGCCGTAGAATTAGAAACTTCTGCCACCAAGCTAGAATCGACCTCGCTCACGCCGACTTCGCTCGCGCAGGTTTTGGGGCAGAGCATTCCTCGATGGCAAAAGCAGGCCAGCCAGCGCAACCTGACTCTGGAGGTAATTTTGCCCCAGCAGATGCCGCCCGTAGTTAGCGATCCGACGATGTTAGATCAGGCGTTGACTAGTCTGATCGATCGTTCTGCTCGCAGTTTGCCCTCTGGGGGGCACATTCAGGTAGAAGTAACGGTGGCGGGCGATCAGCTTAAGTTGCAGCTTCAGTCGCAGATGAATGGGTGCGATCGACACAATCCTCTAGCGCACTACAAACCGTTGCTCAAATCCCTAGGGAAGGTGCTGATGTTTCAACCTGAGACGGGCAGCTTGAGCCTGAACCTAACCGTTACCAAAAATCTGTTTCATGCCCTGGGCGGCAAGCTAATTGTGCGTCAGCGTCCCGAACAGGGGGAAGTTTTGACGCTGTTTTTACCCCTGGAGCCGGGTAGCTTTGATTCTGGCCCACTTCACCAGATCTAAAGAACAGGCGCAAAAACAAAGTACGTGCTAAAGATGCATTCTGGTAGGGGCAGTGCCCTCAACGTGTGGACATGTCTCGATCGACCCTGGAAATCGATCTACGGTTTTGATCATGCGACAATAAACCCGTCCTCTGAAAAAATGCTCATGTGGCGAGTAATTGTTTCCTGTTCGGCTGATAACTGGCGCACCAGTGCCACGGCGTTTAATGCGATCGTGTCCAAATACAATGCAAAATCACTGTCTAGCAAAAAGATGAAAGACGATGAACGCCGGATCATGGAATTTCAGATTGAAGCCGTGGATGATGCAGAATCGTTTCAGGATGAATGCATGACGCTAGAAGGGTTTACGGCTCAGTTTGAAGCACTTTAGGGCAAGGGTAAAGGGGCAATGGTGAAGGCGCGATCGAGTCTCAAGATTCTGCTATTACAAATCCGCAATGACACCCTGACTCGGCTCGAAGAATTAGACGAATTTGTGCGCTACAGCCGTCTGGGGTCTCATCAGTTGACGGTATTGGATGTCTACGAAACGCCTGAGTTTGAGCCGTCGCAAATCGTTGGATTTGATGCGCTGTTTGTGGGAGGGTCGAGCGATGCTTCGGTGACTCAGCCCGATATATACCCGTTTGTCGCTTCGATCGAGCGGCTTCTCGTTTACTGCATTGATCATAGAATTCCGGTGTTCGCCTCGTGTTTTGGGTTTCAGGCGGCGGTGACAGCTTTGGGCGGCAAAGTGATCGTAGACAAAAGCAGTATGGAAATGGGAACGTATCCACTTTGGTTAACGCCAGCAGCAACGCAAGATTTATTGTTTCACGATGTGCCGAATGGATTTTGGGCCGTGTCAGGACACAAAGAGCGAGCGATCGCGATTCCCGAAAATGCAATTTTGTTAGCATACTCCGATCGTTGCCCCTTCCATGCATTCAAGATTTTAGACCGGCCGTTTTATGGGTTTCAGTTTCATCCCGAAATGAATGCTCAGGAATTAGCCGTGCGGATTAGTCGATACCGCGATCGCTATTTAGACAATCAGGCAGTTCTCGATCAAATTTTGAGCGACTTGCAAGAAACCCCGATCGCCAATCAACTGATTGAGAGATTTGTCGATCGAGTTCTTTTGTCTGAATGAACATAAATTGCGGAAATCAGCCGAGACAATGCGAATGTAGAAAACAGGGCAGGGTTTTCTAGTGCATTAGGAGTTTCACTGTGTTGAAAATGCGTCGGTGGCAAGTTCGGTTGGTTTGTCTGTTTGCCTGTTTGCTGACCTTTAGGGGCGTGTTGTCAAGTCGTGTAGAACCGTCCGCCGCTCAGGCTCGCTTTGGCGACACCCAAAACCATTGGGCACAGGCTTGTATCGCCTCCCTAGCCCAAAAAAGAATTCTCAACGGCTACCCAGATGGCACGTTTCGCCCTAATGCACCCGTGACTCGTGCAGAATATTCCGCCATGATGGTGACGGCTTTTCCAGACGTGGTGAATGCAGCGCGGCCGCCTAGGGGCATTCAGTTTCGAGATGTGCCCCGTGGGTTTTGGGCGGCGAAGGCGATCGAGCAAGCTGCCAACGCCAACTTTTTTTCTGGCTATCCTGACAATACCTTTCGACCCAATCAAAATATTCCACGGGTGCAAGCGATCGCCGCCCTCGCCAGCGGTCTAGGATATGCACCCGCAAAGCCTGTAGCTGATACATTGGCTACCTTTGTCGATGCTCAAGCGATCCCAGGATACGCCCAGAAAACGATCGCTGCTGCGACAGAAAAACGCCTGGTCGTCAACTATCCCAATGCCAAACAACTGCACCCCAATCAAGTCGCCAGTCGGGGAGACATTGCCGCACTCATTTGTCGATCGCTGCCCGACACAACCGCCCTGATCCCTAATCAGTATATTGCTGGAGTAGAAGCGCCGCGCAGCGAGATTCGAGCGGTTTGGCTCACGAATATTGACAGCGATGCCATGTTTAGCCGCGATCGTCTCACCAAAACCGTCCAAGATCTGGCACAACTCAACTTCAACACCATCTATCCGGCAGTTTGGAATTGGGGCTACACGCTTTATCCCAGCCCGGTCGCCAAACGAGTGATGGGCGTTGCCTACGATCCGCGGCCCGAAGCCCAGGGATTGAAGGATCGCGACATGCTCAAAGAACTCGTCGATCAAGGACACCAAAAGGGATTGACCATCATTCCCTGGTTTGAGTTTGGGTTTATGGCTCCTGCCGATTCTGAACTGGCGCAACTCCATCCCGATTGGCTGACTCAGCGACAAGACAGCACCCAAATTTGGCAAGAGGGCAAATACCCGCGCGTCTGGTTAAACCCGTTCAAATCAGAGGTTCAAGCTTTTATTGCTGATCTGATTCTCGAACTCGTTGACAATTATGATATCGATGGCATTCAACTAGACGATCATTTTGGCTTGCCCTACGATTTTGGCTATGATGATTTTACCGTTGCACTTTATCAAAAAGAACATCTAGGAAAGCGACCCCCGATCGATGCCAAAAACCCCGACTGGGTTCGCTGGCGGGCTGACAAAATTACCGCATTCACGAGGCAGCTATTTCACGCCATCAAAGCCAAAAAACAGCACGTTCTATTCTCTCTGTCGCCCAACAATTACGACTTTTCCTACAACCATTCTTTGCAAGATTGGCGCACCTGGCAACAACAAGGTCTGCTCGAAGAACTGGTGCTGCAAGTCTATCGAGATAGCCGCCAGGGTTTCATGGACGAATTAAATCGCCCCGAAGTGCAAGCCGCTCGACAGCACATCCCCACCGGAGTGGGCGTGTTGACCGGGCTAAAAGATCGACCCGTGGGCATCCAGCAGGTGCGCGATCAGGTAAAACTTGTGCGCGATCAGGGGTTTGCCGGAGTCTCGTTCTTTTTCTATGAAACCATGTGGAATCTGTCTAACGAATCAGTGAGCGATCGCAAAGCCGTTTTCAGTACGATGTTCTCTCCGGCCCTGCCTCGACCCAATATCGCCCGAAAAACCTGAGCCTCCGATCGAGTGACTGCGACCCCAGGGCACATCTAACCGCAAATATCCTCCAAAAACCACAATATTTGTGAAATTAGGTGTACCACTTAGGAATCTGAAAATAAAATCGACTCAGTATCAAGGGGCAACTTTGCCATGACAGCAGCCACTCCGTCTAACACTCGGTCTTACGACATCATTGGTTTTGGTGATGAGGTTCCTGGTATTCTCGCGATCGTCGCCGCCGCCAGAGAATTTCGCCGCCGAATCGGTAAATTTCCTCGTACCCTGATTATGTTTAAGGGCAACTCCCCCGACGGAGTTGGGGGACATCTGGTACGCGGTGGCTTGGCGTATCTCGATCGCACCCACGTCCCTGCTGACGTGCGCCAATCTACCGGAGTTGGAACCTTTGGCGATCCATCACGGCTGTATACAGAGTTCTTGAAGCGATCGGGCGTTCCCCAAATTGCCCTTGATCCCCGTCGAGCCAACACGGCACTTCGGCAAATGTTGGGTGAAGTCAGCGCCGATATTATTAGCAAAATCCAGATTCAAGCCGTTCTCAAGCAGGGCGCAAACATTTCAGGCATTCAGCTAACCAATGGCGAAATCTACCTCGCCAAGCAGTTTATCGACTCCACCGTCAACGCCGAACTCGCTCAATTTGCAGGCGCGAAAAAACACCAGGGCTTTGAAACCTTTGGGTTGCCCGAAGCAGAATTGCCCGTCACCCTGATTTTTGAAACCGAAGGACTTTCGATCGACCAACTCAAAACCGTCGAAACAAACTATCTCAAGCGTTTCACCAACCCCAGAGATACCGAAGCTCAACGGTTTATGCAGCTTGCGGCAGGCGGCGATCAGAGAATTCTCGATCGCTTCAACAAGGAAATGCTCGACTCCAAAGGCGCACTCGCCCAGATGAGTATCGGCTCTGACCACATTGACGTTCGCAGCAAAGCTTTGTCGATCGCCTACCACGCTTTTCGCGGCACAAAATTCTCCCTCGATCGCAGCAGTTGTGTGCTCGATTCTGGCAACATTGCCATTCTCCCAGGCGGTCGGCTGTCTTGGAATGCTCTCCTATGCCACGTCACAGGTGCTCAGGCAGAAACCCTCGCCCGCAACGCCGCCAAGCCCACGGCTGTCATGCTCGAAGAAATTGCGTTTGTCGATCGCTTCTTCAAAAGTCTCGGTGCAAAAGCCGTGCGCCCTATGACTGAGCTTTACATCCGCCACGCCGGAAATGTCACGGAGGTGTTAGAGGTGCTGAGTGGGGCCAGAATGCTCGAAGGCGGCGTATCTGCCAGTGAAGCGATCGCCACCTTTGGTTACGCCCTAGACGTTCGCGGGGGCATCGAAGGGCTGGGACTCAAAGCCCTCGAAAAAGGCATCACCAGCATTTCCTTCCACAAGCCGCCCCTCTTCAACGTTGGCATTCGCCACGCCATTTTGCGATCTGTGCCCAACCTAGCCGTCATTAGCCCTGCCTCCGGGTTTGCAGGATATGCGTGCTCGGCCGGCAGAATTGTCGAATACAACGTTGCGGTCGGTCAAGGGGTTGGCATCGCTGCCGCCCTGGCCATCACCACCAACCGCGATCTGGTAAATATTTCTAATCTAGAAGTGCGGCAGGTGCTCGAGCAAACCAAACAACTCCCCAAAATCTACGGGCGCAACTACACGCTCGAAGCCACCCGTCTTCAAGACTTCGAGAAAATGATGACGGCGTAGTAGTCTGTCAAGAATTTTTTGAGGGGTTGAAACTCCCTCAAAAATAACCGCTTCCCCCTTCTCTATGCGTCAATTAAAGTTTGACAGACTCGTAGGACAGGGGAGGGAAAAGGAAAGGGGATGAGGATGAAAAGGGGATTTCCGACTTTTGAGTTGAGCTTTCAAAACTGGATGCTGAGCCAAAAGTCGGGGATCTGTCTGGCATCCTTCAGCAACGCCATCGATTTTGATCTTCCTTTATACTCAACACGAACTGCAACTAAACTTCTCTGAAAGTAGCTAAAAGCTTTACTGAGTGATGTTCTGAGTGGTTTTCAAAAAGTTTAATTCTGGGTCGTGGCTAGCATAGCGTCAGTTTGACGGCTGGACTTTTGCCCTTCGGACTTGTTCAGGGCGCAAGCTGGCTGAGCGAAGCCGAAGATAGCGAGTCACTGGTTGGACAGAAATCTCCTAAGTTGCTACCCAACTCCTCCTTCGTCCTTCTTTGTCCCTCCTCCTTCATCTGTCAGCCCTTCTACCTCCAGCCACTCTTGCAGGTACGATCGCAGGCTTTGGGCAAATTGCGATCGTTGCTCAAAGCGCTCGGTGCGAGTGGGTTTACGGTCTGCGTCGAGCATCCAACCATAGTCGCTGCTGAGGCGCAAATTACCCTGCCAGTCTGCGATCGAGATAATGAGTTGCGGAGCCGGAGAAGAGTCGTAGTCTTGGACGCGAAACACGTAGCTGAAGGTGTTTTGGCTGGCTGCTGCCACGGTTGAGGGTTGCCCAAATTTTTGCTCTAGCTTTGCCCGAATCTCCTCTGACAACCCTGGCTGGGTGAGGTCTTCTAAAACCCGAACTGCCAACGTCAACGCAAAATAAAAGTCTTCAACTGGGACAAACTCAAGCTGCATAGATTCAGTGATAACGGAAACTCACCGAATTATCCTACGGAAGGGCGGTTGATCAACAGGCTGTAGATAGTAAGCGATCGCTTCTTGCTTGCCACAACATCGTCTCCGGAGTTGCCAGCCCAAAACCTTGACCTAGATCGATGCCCAACTCGCGGCAAAACTCAATATCGTTGCCATCTTCTAGACCTTCTGCGAGCACTGCAATTTTTAGCTCGTGGGCAAATTGCAGCAGGCTTTTGATCATGACTTGCTTAAGCACATAGCGACTACAACCGTGAATCAGCCCTCGATCGAGCTTGATTACATCGGGGCGAAACTCCATACAGTAGTGATCGATCGCTACGTTGCTGCCTAAATCGTCGATCGCTAGCCCAAAGCCCCAACTGCGAATCTGCTCAATCAGCCGAGGTAGGTCAGCATGATTTTCTAGAACTTCGACTTCGGTAAGCTCAAAGACAATTTGTTCGGGATGCAAACCCAACTCCATCACTTGCTGAAAGTTTTGCTCTAGGGTTTTAGGATCGCGGGCGATCGCATTGGGCAAAACGTTGACAAAAAAGGTTTGTGGCACTTCGATTGCCCCTACTTTTGTGCAGAGTTTGGCCAGAGACTCAAAACAGGTCGATCGGGCTAACTCATCAAACTCAAAGGTCAAATTCATTGACAAAGCAGCATCGATCAACTGCTGACCACTAAAGCATTGCCCCTGATCGCTCTTTGCCCTCGCTAGGCACTCGTGGGCAACCACGCGACCCGACTTCAGGTCAAAAATTGGCTGATATTTGAAGAACAATCTTTGCCGTGCCAAAACTTGCAAAAACCAGGAATTTTTGATCATCAAAGTCATACTACTGAGCGGTTGAGCACTCAGAAATTCGACGAGCAAATTTCTTGACTCAAGGGACAACCGCGTCACCAAAAACCGTGAAGCAATTTGAGCCGAGTCAGAAATCAACTGGCTAATTCTAAAGAATAGGTCAGCCAGCTTTGCTTCTCCGGCAATTCTGTATAGTAGCTGAGGGACAGATTCGATCGGTCTAAACCCTAGTTGATACAGATATAGCTCTGTTTCGCGATCGCAAGGCTGGATAATGAGTTTTAGATCGTCGGTTGCCAGGTTTACATTCTGCACAATTCAACGGTTCCTCTCATTGCAAGGTGTACGATCATTCGCTCAACACAAAAGTGTTCTAAGAACTGGATGAATGTGATATTGATCACAAAAATTACGCTACTTCCACGTTTCTTCTCTGATTGAAGTAACCTACCACATTTATTGAAGCGGTTTGAGATACTTTCATTACTTGTTAAATACTGATCATAACTGATGTACAACCACTACTAACCGTGTAGATAATTGCAATTTGGCTCACAATTTTAGCTAAAACTCGATCGTTTTTAGATACATCTGCTAGCACGATCGACTTACTTTTCTTTAGACTAAATGTCTTTCGCTTGCTTACATTCTCCCCTCTAGATCATGACTCAACCTTCTTCACCGATACCTGCTGCCCCAATTTCTACGATCAGTAGTGTCGTACCTGACGATTCGGCGCAGTGGTCTCAGTTGCTTCAGCAGTTGCTCGATCGGCAGTCTCTCTCGTCTGACCAAGCCTCAAACCTCATGCATGGCTGGCTTTCTGACACCATTCACCCTGCCCTTTCGGGTGCAATTCTCGTTGCCTTCCAATCTAAGGGAGTTTCGGCTTCAGAACTTGCAGGCATGGCGAAAGTTCTCCAGTCTCAATCAGCTTCCCCCACCCTCGATCGCCCACACCCTGCACCGCTAATCGATACCTGTGGCACAGGCGGAGATGGGGCATCGACGTTCAATATTTCGACTGCCGTTGCGTTTGTCGCTGCTGCTGCTGGGGTTGCTGTCGCCAAGCATGGCAATCGATCGGCCTCCAGTCGAGTTGGGTCTGCCGACGTTTTAGAAGCCTTGGGACTCAACCTCGCCGCTCCGGCTGAAAAGATTCAAGCGGCGATCGAAACAGTGGGTATCACCTTTTTGTTTGCCCCTGGTTGGCATCCAGCCCTCAAAGGCGTGGCTCCCTTACGGCGATTGCTCAAAGTGAGAACGGTTTTTAATCTGCTCGGCCCGTTGGTGAATCCGTTGCGTCCGACGGGGCAAGTGATCGGCGTGTTTGATGCCGCGCTGTTGGAACCGATCGCCCAGGCACTTTACCAACTTGGTACTCATCGGGCGATCGTCCTCCACGGACGAGAACGACTAGACGAAGCAGGCTTGGGCGACTGGACAGATTTGGCAATTTTGTCGGATCAGCAGGTGCAGCTAACGGCTCTCAATCCACGAGAATTGGGTTTGGAGATGGCAACGATCGACTCCCTGCGCGGAGGCGACGTGCAGACCAATGCAGACATTCTCAAGTCGGTTTTGCAAGGTAAAGGAACCCCTGCCCAAAGGAATGTTGTTGCGCTGAATGCCGCCCTCGCCCTTCAGGTTGGAGAAGCCACAGATACTTTCGCAAACGGCATTAGGCTAGCCCAAGAAATCCTCAGCACTGGCGCAGCCTGGACGAAACTAGAGCAACTCGTAGCCTTTCTGAACTAACCCTTGCCTCCAACTGAAACTTCTCCCAAATTAGGAAGACAGCATTAAGTTTCCGGTGGAGCTTGGCAAATCATGCTGCCCACTGAATTGATCAACTCTCAGGGATCTGCGAATTAATCATGTCCTACCAGCCAGGTTTCGACTGCGCTCAACCTTCAACCGTCGAGAGTTGAGCGCAGTCGAAGCCCGATTCACTACCCGATTCACTACCCGATTCACTGGTATTTTATTTCCGCGATCGCCTCTAAAATCGCCAACCTTAAGCCCAAAATGACATCACGAACATTGCTGAAACTCTACTACGTCTTGTTTGATCGAAATGTCGCAGCGATCGAAAAAGTCGTGACCCAATAGCCGGACTGGCCCGATCGCCACCTGCACATTGCGAACTTTGTGACCGCCTACTTGAATAGACTTGATTCGCCCGATCGCGATTTCGGTTTCTCCGGCTGGGGTCATGGCGATGGTTGTACCCACGATCGTGGCTTGCAGTTCTTCGGCCATGTCGGGGGTAATCATCGTACCTGACGCTCCAGTATCGACCATCATCTCAAACTGACGGTTGCCATTAAACACCACATCAATCACCGGAATTCGGCTCTGACGATACTTGATTCTGGCGCGGTGCGTTCCTCCGGGGCCAGAAGAGGTCACTAGATTTTCTGCGATCGATGTATCCACACTAATGCCCGGATCAAGGGTTGCACCCTTGTCTTTGCCAACCTGAGTCGCTCGTGCCTGCGCTTGGGTCAAATTTTGCTGATACTCCCGCAGTTTTTGGTCGGCCAGCTTTTTGTTGGGATCAGTCTTGGAGACTTGCTTGAGTAGTGCGATCGCCTGCTTCCACCGATTCGCTACTAGGCTCCAATCTTCAGCCGTCTGCACAGATTGACTCATGCTCTTGGCACTTTGAGCTTTATCCAACGCTAGAGAGTAAGTATTGCCTAGACGGGCTGGCTGAGGTGATTTTGCAGAAATTTGGGTGTCTGAAGCACGAGCAGGCTGGGCTTGGGGAGCAGCAGAAACTACCTTACGTTCCTCAGCCTGGAAAGTTAAAACTCGACACGCAGAATTGCTAAACGCCAAGACAATAGCTAAACAGAACAATATCGCACTAGAACGGGAGGAATTCAGCATAGAACTGCAAGAGAGAAGGGGAGACAGTGGACGCGCTAAAACGAGTATTCCCTGGCTAGAGCGTGTGTAATTCCTTATTCATCAAAATAGCGCGAGATTCCGTAGGGATGAGATCGTCCTCAAATCCTGACGCAACGGTGTAACCCAAAAAAGTCATGTGATAATGACGAAGATCAATTTTTGTACATTTCACAGTATGTCCTCTTCCGTTGCTCAACCCGCTCTGTTAGTGCTGGCAGACGGCACGGTCTATCAGGGTTTCTCCTTTGGCGCGATCGGCACCACGATCGGAGAAGTCGTTTTCAATACGGGCATGACAGGCTATCAAGAAGTCCTCACTGATCCCAGCTATCGGGGGCAAATTGTCACCTTTACCTATCCTGAGCTTGGCAACACGGGGGTCAATCCTGAAGACGAGGAATCGAGTGCTCCCCATGTCCGAGGCGTGATCGCTCGGAATATTTGCGATCGTCCCAGCAATTGGCGATCGACTCAATCTCTGTCTGACTACCTTCGGCAACACAACGTGATTGGCATTTATGGGATCGACACCCGATCGCTCACTCGCAAAATTCGATCGATCGGAGCCATGAATGGTGCAATTTCTACTGAAATGCTTGACCCCAACGAATTGCTAGAGCAAGTTCAGGATGCACCCAGCATGGAAGGACTGAACCTGGTTCGTGAAGTTACAACCCCAGAAGTTTATGAGTGGTCAGAAGGGACGGCGATCGACTGGGAGTTTAGCGACACCACCCAACCCGGTGCAAAACCGCTCACCGTTGTGGCGATCGACTTTGGCATCAAACGCAATATTCTCAAGCGACTGGCCAGCTACGGGTGTCGTGTAATTGTCGTACCCGCAGAGACCCCTGCGGAAGCCATTCTCAAGCACAACCCAGACGGCATTTTTCTCTCAAACGGCCCTGGCGATCCTGCGGCCAACACTGAGGGGATCGCAACCACAAAAGCCCTACTCTCCGCCAACAAGCCTGTTTTTGGCATCTGCATGGGCCACCAAATTTTGGGGCTATCTCTCGGTGCAGAAACCTTCAAACTCAAATTTGGTCATCGCGGTCTCAACCAACCCGCCGGGCTGCGTCAAAAAATTGAGATCACCAGTCAAAATCATGGATTCGCCCTTGCCGCCGACTCTCTCCCTGAGGCCAGCGTCGAGGTTACACACTTAAATCTCAACGATCGTACCGTTGCCGGGCTGCGCCACAAAACCCTCCCCCTGTTCTCCGTCCAATATCACCCCGAAGCCAGCCCTGGCCCTCACGATGCAGACTATCTATTCGAGAAATTTGTCACCACCATGAAAGAACATCAGCAGGGAGGAGAAAAAGAGGGATGAGGGGAAGAAAAAAGAAAAAAAGGGAGGGCGATCGGTTGACCCGTTCAGAGATCGGCTCGTTGTAAGCTGGCCGATCCCCGCAGATTTCAGTCCTTAATCTAAATAGCCGCTAATTTTAACGTGAATTCGATAGCCGCTAAAGCTGCCCTCCTTTTTCCTCCTTCCTCCGTCACCCCAAAATTGTGGCAAACTACTCACGATAGGTGTATACTAAAGCCTCAAATTCATGGAGTAAAGGAGCTAGGAGGGTTCTATTCCTGAGCAACTGAACCTAACTGTTAGCTTGAGAGGCACTCGCGAAGTTAGGGATAATTACCAATTATTTCGCCTCACAGGTCTGCTAGATGCGTTTTCTGAGCCAACCTTCCGTAAGGTGCTCTCAAAGTGCATTGAAGAAGGCCCAAAGCATGTCGTTCTAGATTTATCTAAGATCGACTTTGTAGATAGTTCTGGTCTAGGCTCACTGGTGCAAGTTGCCAAAAAGCCCAGTCCGCGACGGGAACTCTACAAATTGTCACCAATCCTCGTGTGACTCAGACGGTCAAGCTCGTTCGGTTAGAAAAATTTTTGGCGCTGCAAACCTCCGTGGAAGTAGCGCTCGAAAATATCAAGTCGGCTTAAGTGGTCACAATTTGTTAGGTTTGCTATCCAGAAGATTGTCTCTGGGTAGCTATTTTCTCGTCTGAAGACAGACTCGCCCAAAACCTAGTCGGCCAAAAACCTAGTCGGCCAAAAACCTAGTCAGCCAAAAACAACCCGCACGAATCAAATCAAAGTTGCTAAGGTGAGAGTTAACGTGTGACTTCTAATGAGCAAGAACGATCGAGTGTCCTGGATGCAGGTTTGGCGAGTTCCTTACTTGATATTTCTGTGTCGGAACCTGTTTCACTTGCCCAGCTACAACGCCTTTCTCCATCGGCCCTGGCCTATCTGGGAGATGCTGTTTATGAATTACATATCCGTCAGCACTACCTCTTGCCACCTCGACGCTTAGACGCTTACCATCAGCAAGTGGTGTCACAGGTTAGGGCAGAAAGTCAGGCAAAAAACCTGCGATCGCTCGAACCTTACCTGACTGAACCAGAGCTAGACATTCTCAAGCGAGGTCGCAATGCTGCCTATAATCGTCCCAAACGAGTCGATCCCGAAACCTATCAGCAAGCGACGAGCCTAGAAACACTTGTTGGATATCTTTACCTCACTGATCCCAAACGTTTACTAGAGTTATTTAGCTATTTAGAACTGAGTTTTTCACAGAACTGCTAGCTTTGCGTATCTATCAATCTTGGATTGACGAATTCTTAGATTTGTAAGCGAAATCTCTAGCCCGCAAAAGATGTCATCCCTTTGGAGACCTCTCAGTTTGTTAACGAATGGCTCGACCGACTACCGAAACTTTGTCAGGAACTAAAATTCAATGGTTATCAAAAAGCGCAATTACGATGCTCCCCATCGGTCGAGCCGCAATCCTGAAGACATGCCCAAACCCAAGGGCAAGCGCATTATTGCTGGCAAAAAACGCCGCGTCTTAGAGGCTCCGAGCGAGTCAGGTCAAGAGCGTCCTGCTAAAAAATTTCAGCGCAAGGGCAACTTTAACCCCAGACGAGAAGGAGCGATCGAAGATAACGGTTCGAGCTATCGCGATCGCCCTGCTCCCCGACGGGATTCTGAGAGCAATAGTGGGTCAGGCTATCGTGACAAGTTTGCTCCCCGACGGGATTCTGAAAATGGCTCAAGCTATCGCGATCGCCCTGCTCCCCGACGGGATTCTGAGAATGGC
>JAAUOZ010000366.1 GCA_012034655.1 Leptolyngbyaceae cyanobacterium CSU_1_3
ATTAAACTCAGCACTACCGGTAGCGTGGGTAGGCAAATAACATCTCGAATGTTAGTCATGCCGGTAATAAATTGAATTAAGCGCTCGAAACCTAACCCAAAACCGGAGTGTGGGGCAGAACCAAACTTACGCAGTTCTAAATACCACCAAATAGTTTCCATAGGTATATTTTGCGATTCTATTTTCTTCATCAACACATCGTAGCGTTCTTCGCGTTGCGAGCCACCAATGATTTCGCCAATGCCAGGAAACAATACATCCATAGCTGCAACGGTTTTACCATCTTCATTCTAGCCGCATGTAAAAAGCTTTTATCTCTTTTGGATAGTTGTAAAGGATGACCGGTTTCTTGAAGTGTTTCTCCACCAAAAGCGCTCATGTTCCGACTGCAGGTCAGCACCCCATTGTTCGATGATGTATTGGAATTTCTTTCCCGCGCCCGACGGTTGGGGCCGCGTGCCCGTATGGGGCTTTGCCGACGTCGTCGAGTCCACGACCGACGGCATCGCGCCCGACGAAGCAATTCTTGTACTTTTTGAATGATACGTGTCGATCCTTGACGTCGACGTTCTTGAGAAAATCTTCCGCTAGATTCCTGTAGAGACCCTTCCAAAGCAGCAGAAACGTGGTCGTCGTCGTCACCAGTAGCAGTCTCTGCATCGCGAAGCAGCAGGTCGTCGGCGTCGATCTCTGCACCTCCGAAGAGCTCGACCGAAACGTCAGGAACTTCGGCTTCGAGTTCCTCCAGCTCGACGTCCTCTCCGAGAAGTGGCTGGAGTTGGACAGCTTCGACGTCGTCCTCTTCGGCGGCGATATCCGCCGGGTATCCAGCGGCAGTTTTTTTAATGTCCCGCCGGATATCGATGATGAAGGCAATTTCCGGCGTGAACTCGGCGATATACGAAAAACTCTGCTCCGGCCCGACCCCGATGTAGGCTCCACCCTTGAGTTCCAGGGCCCGGAAGGTGTCCAGCACCGTCAGGTAGGCCGTTTCGTTCGAGACCAGGTTGTCACTGTGGAAGCTGCCTCCGTCCTCGGACAGGCGGGCGGACAGCCGGGACAGGGCGGCGCGGTCCACCTTGACCCCGTTGCATTCCATGCGCGACAGGGCGGCAACAACGGGCCGGTCTACCAATTCATATATGCGCGTCGCCTTTTCCGGCGACAGACGCAGTTTCAGATGATGCCACAGGCGCAGGGTGATGTCGGCATCCTCGGCCGCATAGCGGGTCGCATCGGCAAGCGGCACCTGCGCGAAGCTTATGGCGTTTTTCCCCCGTTCCGGTCAGGCTTTTTGAACGAAATGGTTTTCATGCTTTACTTACTCCAGAACCATATCCACCATCACCCCGAGCCGTAATTACAAACATTTTCTTGTTGTGGACAAGAGTTTTGTAGGGCATTTCTGCATCTTCAGGCTCAAATAACCATGTTCGTCCCACTCGAACTATTTGATCGATGTAGGCTTTGAGTGTGCTTGGAACGGTGAAGTTGTACATCGGAATTCCAATCACGTAAACATCAGCAGTCAGAAATTCATCAACAAGGCGATCGCTAATCTCAATTGCCTCCCACATTTGAGATGTGCGCTGCTCTGGTGAAGTAAATGCTGCTGCAATCCACGCTTCATCGACGTGAGGAGGTGGGTTATGACCGAGATCTCGATAAGATACGCTTCCAGTGGGATGAGACTGTTTCCAAGCCTCTACAAATTCTCTGCTTAGACGACGAGAATGCGAGCGAGCGCCTCTGGGACTGGAATCAATGTGAAGTAAGTGAACCATTATTTATTTCCTCGTGTTTGCTATTCTCTTGACTTAAGAGTAACCTTGAACTTACTACTTGTGTAGTACCTACTTTTTAGTAAGTGCCTTGAGAGAGAGAGTTCATGAAAAACGAACATCATGATTGTCCGGCTGACGCAGCCGTACACGTTCTCAGTGGGAAATGGAAAATGCTGATTTTGTGGCAACTAGTAGAAAAGCCGAGACGTTTCGGCGGATTAAAGCGATCGGTATCAGGAATCACGGAAAAAATGCTGATTCAGCAATTACGAGAATTAGAGGATGATGGCGTGATCCATCGCTATGATTTTCAGGAAATACCACCTAAAGTGGAGTATTCCCTAACTGAACATGGTCAAAAGCTGAAACCAGTTCTTGATGCCCTTTGGCAGTGGGGTCACCAGCATATTCAGCATTGTGAAGAGAAGCAGGAATCCAGAGCAAGTTAGTACGCTTTCATTTAGAGGTTATTTATTCTCTGGCAGTCTTGAAATATCGGCTTCGTTTAGACAGTCGTTGTTTAACGTTCCGCTTTACCCACTGCTAGTAACCTTTCGTTCCCAACCAACCAATTTTATACAGTTGGCGGTTGTTATACGGTATCCTTTACGTTCTTCAACTCTTCATCGCTGAGCACCTTCGGAGTAACAATCGGAGTGCCAGACTCCACAACAAAAAATGGAGTTTGTTTGGATCTCCCATCAAGACGCGCTCTTAGCACCATGCCAAGCACACGCAAGATGCCGGATAGAACTCCTGTTGATTTTGGCTTATCTTCTCCGATCGCCGATTTGGTGTGTACGTACATTCGGATCGACCCAAACGCGCTATCTAACGACGTTCTGTCTGCATCTAAGCAGTTATGGACTAAACCGATAAAAGATGGGTTGGGGGTGGGAGCGGTATTCCCGATCGGCGTATGACAACAGGCTGCATACCAGCGCAGCAATCCGTTTGCCGTCATCCGCATACAGGCTAGATGCTCGATGCCTTCGGTAAAGGTGATGTTGGCAGGAATCGTCTGGATGATACTAGTTCCCCCCTTTTCATCTAGAATTTCACGATCGCGTCTTAGAAAACGGGCAAAGGCGCGGCAATCTGCACAGTAGCATACGCATCTATTCACTTCTCGATTTTGGTGGAGTGTACCCTGAAGTTTGCCACAATAACAACGAATTGGGTGGGTCATAGTTTTTGCTCCCGATATTTACGATTGTTACTCATCCGCGATCTGTCGATTGTCGCACTACACCTCGCGCTGCATAATCAGTCCATTGGCAATGGGCAACTCGACTTCAGCCTCCCTAAGCCTAAGCTGTTGAAAACCCGGAGTCAATTCAGACTCACTCAGAGGACGGAACCCTAGTTTGGCGTAGAAAGGAGCATTCCAAGGAATATCCCGAAAGGTGGATAGTAAGACGGCACGATAGCCCTGAAGTTGCGCCCCAGCACAAACTGCGCTGACCAATCTAGATCCGATCCCTCTTCGTCCGTATTCGGGGGCAACATCTATCTGCTGTAAGTAGAGGGTCTCGTCAACTTCAGAAGCGATCGCATATCCAACGACTGCATCATCTCGATCGGCAGCAACCTACACTCGTCCAAGCTGAAACTGTTGCTCTACAACATTGAGAGGTAGTGGTTCAGCACTGACTAGAAAAGCATAAGGCGTATCGCGAAACAAGATCGCTGCCGATCGCTCAATATCGGCAAGCAGGTTGAGTTCTGATTCACGAGCCAAGCGGATTTTGTAGCTTGATTCAAACTCTCTGTTCATTGCTTTATCAATTCACGTAAATCAATGGCCTCTGGGTATTGAGGCACGGCATCAGCAATTTTCAACAAGTCGAACAATGACAATAATTAGCAATGGAAATCTGGTCTGAGAGTTCGTACTGAATGCCATCACACGCACAACTTCCTCTCATATACTCACCTCTTTATTATGTTGTTTTTGTTGTCTTTATCTCCCTTGACCGAGACGCAATAATCATCAGGATTGACGGAGGAATCAACAGCCAAAAGCCTGAAATTGGCATGAGAAATGCGCCAAATGCCGAAGTTATCAGTAGGTTCCAGCCAGAAAAACGGGCAAGCGAATGTTATGTTCTTGTGCCCACCAACACAATTGACCCAAAGCAAAAATTAATGGGCTTAGCATAAACATCCAAAAAGCAGTACCTCGATCAAAGTGAGGATCTACGGCATTGAATATGCCATGATGAACGATATCTGACCAGGGTTCAAAGTAATACACAATGTCGCCCAGTCCATGAATTACGCTGATTACAATCAGCCAGTATCCGCTGACTCGAAGCATAATATAATCACCTCTTGCTACGTTTCACGATACAAACAATAGGGACTTCCTACCATTCGCTCCACGCTTTGGTAGAGCGCTTTGTGGCATGAGCAGCCCGCTTATGATTGCGCGTAAACGGTTGCCATCCCTTGAGGTTCATTGATGTATTTCCCACTGTGTGAGGGGCTATAGGTTTCGTTATAAAG